>JBBQYC010000005.1:0-31213 GCA_038209015.1 Saccharimonadales bacterium (SeqCode) | reverse complement strand
CGGACACGAGAATAATACACACCTCCAGGAAGTTCTAAAGCATAAAGTCGAACAAGCGCATGCGGATGCTGAAAAACATAAGGGAAGCCTAGAGCATGCTCGTAAAGAAGCCGAAAAACATGCGGAATCAACCCGTCCGGTAGAAACCGAATCGCACCAAACCCCGCCAGAACTTCATACGTTTGCAGGACATCAGCTACTCAAATCAAATGCTTATAAGCAAGTACTAAAACAGACTCAGAAGAGACTCTCTAAGCCGTCCAAAATGTTTAGTAATGTCATACACCAGAAAACCATTGAAACCGTCTCAGAAGTGGGCTCTAAGACAGCTGCGAGGCCTTCAGGATTACTGGGTGGTGGCATAGGGGCATTCATTGGTAGCTGCGCTTTACTTTACGCCAGCAAGAACCTTGGTTTTGAATACAACTTTAGTTTGTTTATCATATTATTCTGTATGGGCTTTTTGGCTGGAATATCTTTGGAAATTGTATTTCGTTTATTTAGGAAGCGTTCTTAGAATTATCGTTTTCTGTAGTCTGCAGGTTACCATCTTTATCTATGTAAATACCTGTTTCAGCCGCTGGCTTACTGGCGCCACCACGTACGCTTAATTCACCAGAGTCACCTGAAGAAAGTGGTTTGACCGTTGACTTAGGCTGATCTTCAGGCGCTAGCGGTTTATTGTCTTGAGGTTTGGCCTGTGCGGCAGATGGAGGCGACGCCTTGCGCTTTGCTAACCATTCGTCCAAGAACGAAGATCCGGGTGCTCCCGGCCTCCCTTGCACGCCTCCAGGCACACCGGGTGCTCCCATAGGGCCTTGTGCTGGCATTTGAGTTTTCATGCGCTCTGTTATTTCAGCATCTACAACCGAACGCGGGCGGGCATATTTAGCATATGACAGTTGTTTCATAGCTTGACCAAGTTTCGGGTTGGGTTCACCCAGGAGCGGCAGAGTAGCCATACTAAACGGATTAGTTGGTACTCCATGAACCATCGTTCGTACAATGGTATTGTAGTTCGGTATTCGCAGCAGGTCATCCGAGTCAAAAATTGGCTGGAAGTATTTGGTTAACCCATCGACATCATTCTGACCCACGCGGAATGAGACAATGGTACCGACGTTTCCATACACGGCATCTCTGATTTCTTCACTCAGCTGGGTTGTAAATTGGTTGGCAACGGTAAGATTCAACCCATACTTTCGGGCCTCGCTAAGAATAGTTGCAAAACTCTCTGTAGAGAAGTTCTGGAACTCATCTACATACAGACAAAAATCAGGTCGCTGGCTCTTATCTACATTAGCTCGACTCATAGCAGCAGCCTGGAACTTCATTACAAAAATCATTCCTAAGAGCTTCGAGTTAAGGTCACCTGTGCGCCCCTTGCTTAGGTTCACCAGTAATATCTTCTTGTTGTCCATTATGTAGCGCAAATCAAATGCACTCTCTGTCTGTCCGATAATATTGCGCATCATCTGGTTAGATAAAAAGGCTCCGAATTTGCTCACGAACCAACTCACTACTTCACCGAATTCATTAGATCGCTGACTGGCAGGCATTTCCTTTTGCCAGAAATCCAATACATTTGGATCTTTGACATGCTTCAATTTCTGTTTAACATACGCCGGATCCCTGAATAATTTTGGAATATCAACAAACGTACCACCTGCCGGGTCGGCCATAATTGTTAACGCCGCATTGCGGAATAAGTGGTGATAACGTGGACCGATAATACCCTGGTTGTTCGGATCATACAGTTTTTCAAGCATGTTGATAGCCTCTTGTATGAGGAAATCCTTTTGCTCTTCTGTATGGAATTCAAATAAGTTAAGCCCCATTGGAAAATCCATATCAGCAGGACAAAAATAAATAACGTCTTCGGTACGCTCTTTTGGTACCATCGACAGAAGATTCTCAGCAGAATCACCATGCGGATCGATGAACGCAAAACCGTTGCCTTTCAGCATATCCTGCAAGGCTAAGTTCTCTAGGAACCATGATTTACCTACGCCTGTCTGCCCTACTACGTACATGTGCCTACGCCGATCGTCTTCACTCAATCGAATAGCTTTTTTTGTTCCTCTAAAGATGTTGTAGCCTAACAATAGTCCATCATCAGGCATGTTTCGAGGACCATCAACCTGCTTACTTGCCTGCCTCTCAAGCTGGGAAGTTGGTATATTTTTCTGATCAGGAAAATGAAATAGTGTTGCTAGCTCAACGGCGTTCAAGATGTTTTTATTATTTTCTTGAGGGAAAAAACGCAATATATAAGAAGTGACGAACTTTTCGATATCCTTAGCTGGCACAAATTTGAACCCATTCTTTCCTTGAGCATTAAACAGTGCGAATGTTGCTACCATATTGCTTCTTATAGCTTGAGCACGCTGAGACACATTTGACGATGCTACAACCCGTATGAGTACTTCGTACCCTGGATACCGAGTCTTATCGTCTATAGCGTCCAATACATTTTGCTCTAATGAAGATAACTCTTTCTTATCAGGCTTGGAGTCACCTTTACCTTCTGGCGGTTTATAAGTCGCTTGAGCAAGCTCTTTTGCAAGACCGCTAAATTGAGCCATCCCACCCTTCTTACTCTGCCCCTTACGCTTAGAACTTGCTAATTCATGAGCTGTTTTACGCCATGATGTCGGTGCGGGTCGGAAGAGAATCTGTATACCCGCCCCATCTTCTTTATCAAGCGTCGATAATGCATTAAGTATGGCCTGTATACCATCGCGCTTACTTTCCTGGAATGTAGCAATCGGATATGCAAAGTGCTCAGTTAAAACCAGCTCACCACCAGTTGTGGCATTAATTTTGCCAACCGGACTAAAAATATTGTGTTCGGGCACTTCCTCTACCCTGGCAGATGGGTATGCACTCACTATTGCTTGCTTAACTACATCTATTAAAACAACAGGAACAGTAACGTAAAAATGCACAAATCCTTTTGAGCCGACAATTTCAAATCCCATATGGCGCTGTCCATAAAACTGACTCTTGAAACCTTTGGTGAGGGTGCTGGCAATAATGTCATACATAACCTGGGCTTTAGAGATATTCTCTTCTATGATATCTCGCTGATCCCTACCGCCGCCTTCAGTGTCATCACTAAGTGGTGGTAAATGAATTAAAAGCGGCACCATCTTTAGGCCACGTTCGTAATTCTTTTGTTCCCTGAAAATTTTACGAATCTGGAAATAGAATATAGGAGCAGCTATACCAACGCACAGCAGAAAGACCACCAAAAATATCAGAAATCCGCTCACGCCTATGTTCCCTCGCTGGTCTTAATATCTTTGTTATAGCGCTTTTTTACATACTCCGCTTTCACCATAGACAGTTCAGTAGACTGCGTACGTGGATCATTTTTTGTATGATCTATAATCTGTTTAGCCTTAGCCACCCACTCTTTCTCAATAAGATCGGCGTCATCAGCAATCATTGTAGTATCCGAGCCTGTTGAAGCTGCGACTTGAACAGAAGCATGTGTAACAGTATTAGATGTAATGACCGGTACAGGATGGTTAGCAGAACTGGCCTGTGGTGCTAGTTGTTGGTTTGTATTACCTGTTATTTCTGGTCGCTGTGGTACCGCCTCACCTGTGGTGCTGGGTGGTAAATTTTGAGCTCCGCCTTCTTGAACTGGCGGCAATTCATGATTTGGTTCCATTCCTACAATTATATCTGGTGAAGGCAAACAATACTACCCCATTAAACAGAGAAAAAATACCGTTTCACATACCAGCTGATGAGTGCGCTGAAAGATAGTGTCAGCATAAAATCGAGCAGTGTAAGTTGTTTGAGCGACGATAATGATAGAAGAAAAACTACTGTTAAGGTCACCGCAATAGCAGCAAAATGGCTCGGACGCTTTCTATATTTTAAAATATCTATAAGTAATAGATTTATAAATATATATACCATTACGCCGACCAGTAGAAATGGTACTACTAGTATAGAAAAGTGTAAGTCGTATGGATTAGTAGCAAGCATAAGAAGTAACAAGCCGGATAGTACCAGTAGAAATGTAAATAATTTATTCATTTTAGACATATGTACAGTTTAATGGTAATTAAAAAATTATGCACGTTCAATTACTTGTCCGTGCATAATTTATATATGTATACGGTAGGAAAAATAAATCCGCCCAATGAATATGATTTATTAGCGCTTATTCTTCACTACCTTGACTGACCGCTCCCATAGGGAGCGATATCGGCAGAGCCGTAGATTTTGTAAGTTTTTGTTTTTGACTTACTAGCTACATAGTAGTACAAAAAAGATAATATGTCAATTGCTTATTGTTGTTATATATACATGTTAATCAGTTAATAAGCTGGTATACAGATTTTTATAAATATAAATATGATGTTTAAGTTACTTCGTTATCAATATAATGTATTCATTTTCTCAATCTTATACAAGTGTTGTATTCCTAGTAAACAGATTCTGGTAGTCATATGGTTAAGATGAACTAAATTACAACTTTTGAATTGTGTTGTTGTGAATCTAAATCAGGTGTAAATAGGTAGAGTTGTGAGTTATACACATCATTCTTTTATTTTTAAACACAAACGTGTTGACAACCTATACTGACATCAATTATTATAAACGTGGCGCTTGAATAAATTAAGTGCTCAAAAACAAAAACGCATCTGTAACAACGGCTTCTCGCAAGCCGTTGTTCCATCAAGGAACAACCTTCAAACTAAAACAGAAAACTAAAAAACTGTACCAACAAAAAACGACCAGACATGGTCGTTTTTTGTTATTTATCGCTTATGATTGCTAAATTGTAGTTAAATTGCGTACACTTTATGAATGGTAGGTATAACTTACAGCGTCGTAGATGCGCATGGTGATTTCCGTAAAATTATCGTGGAATGCAGTATTACGAACGGTCTCCCTGGAATTATTATAGTTGGGTTTGCGAATCGTGCGGTTGATGAAGCCAAAGAGCGTCTTCGGGCCGCGTTTAGATCATCTCAGCTACAGTTACCTAAAAAACGTATAACTATCAACCTGGCGCCAGCTGATACCCCGAAAGACAGTACTGGCTTTGACGTCGCTATGGCTATATCTATTTTGAGTGCCAGTAAGATGATTCCAACGAATCCAGCCTCGGGGATGTATATAGGTGAGCTGGGGCTAGATGGAAACGTACGCGCTATTAGGGGTGTCATAGGAAAATTAATAGCTGGAAAAAAACTGGGGTTCAAACACTTCTACATACCTGCCGAAAATCTTGAACAAGCCATGCTTGTCCCCGGCGTTACACTCTATCCTGTAGATAATCTTAAACAACTGTTCGATGACCACCATGGGATGAGAAAAATTACTCCTATAATGTCTGGTACATCGAAACTATATAAACAGAAAACCAATACGTCGCACAATAATTTTGCAGATATTAGCGGCCAGCAGCGTGCAAAACGAGTTTTAGAAATTGCAGCCGCTGGTGGCCACAACGTTTTCTTTAATGGTCCGCCAGGTACAGGAAAAAGCATGCTCGCTAAAGCACTTATCGGAATACTGCCTGATATGAACAACAGCGAAATATTAGAAGTAACGCACATTCATAGTCTAGCTACTCATAACTACGATCGGATTATTGCCGAACGACCATTTAGATCACCGCATCACAGTGCAAGCGAAATAGCTATAATAGGTGGTGGAACATCCATTAAACCTGGTGAGGTCAGTCTCTCCCATAGAGGTGTCTTGTTTCTAGATGAGTTCCCGGAATATAACCGATCCACTATTGAGTCACTGCGCCAGCCCCTGGAAGACAAAACCATTTCAATCTCCAGAGCTCGACATAGTGCCGTGTATCCAGCTGACTTCATCCTTGTGGCTACAAGTAATCCTTGCCCTTGTGGCTTTTATGGCACCGACAAAGACTGTACATGCCCACCGCATTTACTATATGCTTATCAGCGTAAGCTATCTGGACCAATTTTGGATAGAATCGATTTATATACAGAAGTTGAAGGTGTTGATCATGAGAATTTGTTAAAAAAGAATGCAGGAACTGAGCACAGCGACACGGTTAAAAAGCGCACTACACGAGCCCGAACCATTCAACATGATAGGTATGGCGACAGAACTAGAACAAATGCTCAACTTAATAACAAAGAGTTGAAAAAATACGCGCAACTATCCCCCGATGCCGAAGCATTATTGAATAAAGCGGCAGTGCAACTAGATATCTCGGCTAGAAGCTACATGCGTATGGTAAAAGTGGCGCGGACAATAGCTGATCTAGATGAGTCCCCTACTATCGAAATTCCGCATATTTCGGAAGCAATTCAGTACAGAAAACAAACCATAAAAGCTTGACCCCTGTTGTCATATCTGTTATATTTCATCCCCAGTAGCTAATGTTCAAACTTAAAGGAGAACTACATTAACCAAAGAACTCGCCTGAATGAAGCAATTCGGGCCCCTGAGTTACGAGTCATTGATTCTGACGGCCAACAGATGGGCGTGATGTCACGGATGGACGCACTGCAGTTGGCAAAAGACCAAGACCTCGATTTGGTAGAAGTATCTCCCAATGCTAAACCGCCTGTCGTAAAAGTTGTCGACTGGGGTAAGTACAATTATCAAAAGACGAAGCAGCTACAAAAACAGAAGAAAACCGCCAAGAACCCGGATATGAAACAGATCCGTATGGGGTTAAAAATTGGTGATCACGACCTCGATGTGAAGCTCAGTAAAGCAACTAAGTTTTTTGAGGCTGGCCATAAAGTGAAATTTACGCTAGTATATCGTGGTCGAGAGATGGCCCATAGAGACATTGGGTTTCAACTCGCTCAGAGAATAATTGAGCGCTTTACCGAGACAGGTGTGGTGGAACAAAAACCACAAATGGCCGGAAGACAACTAACGTTCGTATTAAGGAGTCAATAATGCCTAAGCTAAAGACGCATAGCGGCACAAAGAAAAGAGTCAAGCTGACCAAAACTGGTAAGGTCTTGGTTCAACATTCCGGAGGAAATCACTTTCTTCAAAAGAAAAGCGCTGCTCGGAAGCGTGATTTTGCTGGGTATAAGAAGTTAACTGGCAAGAGTGCCAAGAATATGAAACTGAGACTGGGGAGCAAATAATGAGAGTTAAGCGAGGCGTAACAGCCCAAAAACGACATAAGAAAATTCGTAAGGCTACCAAAGGGTTTACCCGTGGTAACCGTTCGAGTATTAAGCGTGGTCGCCAGGCACTTACTCGTGCACTAGTTAACGCAACACGAGACCGTAAGAACCGAAAGCGTACGTTTAGACAACTATGGAATACTCGTATAAATGCTGCCGCTCGATTGAATGGTACCACTTATAGTAAGTTGATTGCCGGTCTTAAGAAAGCTAACATTTCACTAGATCGTAAGATTTTAGCTGAGTTAGCTGTTAATGAACCGAAAGCTTTTGCTGAAGTTGTGAAAACTGCTCAGAAATAAACTATCTGTTTTAAACATTAAAAAACCACCCAATCGGGTGGTTTTTTAATGTCAGATTATCTGTAAGCCGGGTTCTGTACCTTTTCCGTTGCCGGATCGGGCGCTGATCATCTATCTAGTCTTACCGTTACCAGTAAGATCAAGCGGTTTTTATAATGAGTCTCCGGCGGGAACCGTATGGAAACTCATTTCCTTGCAGCAGGCAGGGTTTACCTCTCCCCTGTGTCACCACAGCGGACTGTGGGCTCTTACCCCACTCTTTTCACCCTTGCTATCGTCCTTTAGGGACGAAGCGGTTTCGTTTCTATGGCACTTTCCCTAGAGTTTCCCCTGGTTGCCGTTAGCAACTGCCTTCCCCTATACTGCCCGGACTTTCCTCCCGCCAAAGCGGGCGACCAGCCAATAATCTGACAGGGTTATTATACTATGATACAAATAAATTGCTAGTGCTTGTTAGCTTTTGCGTCAAGGACTTTGTTTACTTCTGCATCTGCAAGCTTATTGAGTTCACGCGGAATATGAGTAAATGTCACTTTTTTGAATGAAGGTAATAAATCTTTTATAGCCTGATGGATTGGCCACAGGTCTCTGTTTTTAACCTTAAACTTTCCTATCATTTGATTCACTACTAGGAGACTATCTAGATAGATGTATACACTTTGCGCATTCATGTGTTTGGCTTCTTCTAAGCCAAATCTAACTGCTTGGTACTCCGCCTGGTTATTAGTTGTTATGCCAAGGTACTCGCCTTTTTCTACTAATATTTCATCGTCCAGAGTCATAATAACGTAGCCTGAAGCCGATGGTCCTGGGTTACCTCTGGAGCCTCCATCGGCGTACATTTTTACTTCTGCATGGTAATCCCGTTTATTTTGTAGAGGCACTTCTTCATTAAACACGGCTAGATTATCAATTTTCTGAGCCATGGCATGGTCTTTGTCTGTTACGGTTTTTCCGGCATCGTGAGTAGTCAGTGTTAGTTCAACTGTAGTGTATTCATTATGGATTACTGGGTGGTGGTTCATGCTTTCGGCTATATCACCAACCTGTTGAATAAAGCCGAGCGCCTGCGTAAAATTATCGAATTCAAATTTCTGATATAAACTATCGTTTTGTTTTTGCCAACTCATTACCCATATATTAACAGATAAGCTAGAATAGGTCTGCATGAACGTTTCAGATTATGACTACCACCTCCCAGATGAGTTAATCGCTACACACCCGCCAAAGACAAGAGGCGCCAGTAAGCTGCTCGTGTTACGCCGCGGGCAAACAATAATAGAACATAGGATGTATGCTAATCTTCCGGATTTGCTGCGTCCTGGCGATGTAGTAGTTATCAATGACACAAAGGTTATAAAAGCGCGGCTTATTACTAAAAATTCTAGTGGAAATCCACGTGAGTTATTGTTACTAGAAAAACATGGCAGTGACACTGACTGGCACACCCATAAAGCCCTACATAAAGGAAGTATCAAGCCTGGTGAATACTTATCTATCGCCAATGAGCGAATAGAAGTTATACAATTGCATGGTAATGGAATTGCAACCGTCAGGTGCAAAAATGATTTGCTGGCTGTCGCCCAGAAGCATGGTACCGTTCCCTTGCCCCCATACATGAAGCGTGACGCAACAGCAGATGACATAATAAGATATCAAACCGAATTTGCTAGCCACATGGGTTCTGTTGCAGCCCCAACTGCCTCCTTGAATTTAACTGAACAGATCATTAAAAACTTCGAACTCAACGGAATAGATGTACAGAGAATGACGCTTCATGTTGGAATGGGTACCTTTTTACCTATCAGATCTGATAGTTTAGAAGGTCATAAGATGCATAAGGAGTATTTTAGTATTCCTACGGAAACCGTAACAGCAATACGTCATGCCAAGCAAAATGGTGGACGCGTTATTACAGTAGGCACCACCGTAACCCGTGCACTCGAATATGCAGCACATTCTATTATGGAAGGAACGCCTTCAACAATAAACGGTGAGGCAGATATATTCATTTATCCAGGTTATGACTTTAAGATTGTGAATGGGCTGGTGACTAATTTTCATGCTCCCCGTAGTACTGTTTTAATGATGGCTGCAGCGTTTGCAGGATGGAACAATCTAAAACACACATATGATGAAGCAGTAAAAATGAAATACGCATTTCTCAGTTATGGCGACTCTATGTTTATAGCTTAGTTGGGTATTATACTGAGAGCATCGGGGTGTGGCGCAGTTGGTAGCGCGTACGGCTGGGGTGAGCATTGCCAGTGGCAATGTGCAAGGCAATCTTCTCTTGAAAACTTGTTTTCTAAGTTGAAGTTGCGGGGTCGCGGAACGTGACCGTGAGTCTCACGGCCAGCCAGCCTGATAATTTTGATACACTTACACTCATCGGGGTGTGGCGCAGTTGGTAGCGCGTACGGCTGGGGGCCGTGAGGTCGCAGGTTCAAGTCCTGTCACCCCGACCAGTTGATAATAGTACGAAAAAAGACGCGTGTAGCGTCTTTTTTCGTTTGGACCAGCCGTGACAACCTGGAAAGAATCTCCAGGTGGGTCCCCGCACGGTACTACCGCAGCAGTACGCGAATATTGAGGTCCCTAATGATAGTTATTCAGATTATCATTAGGCTGGCCCGTAAGACAATTATACCCCACCTAGCAGCACAGTGAGAATACTATTTAATCCATAATTAATGACGGGACTAATGTATGGTAGCAAAACTAACAAAATCATTATAAGTACTATGAAACCAGCCCGCTCGATGGCGTACATAACTTCTTTGAGCGGCTCAGGAGCGACCGCATATAACAAACGTGAACCGTCCAAGGGAGGAATGGGTAGCATGTTAAATACAAATAACAATACATTTAGAATCACAAAAATAATTAAGAATTCACCGATTACACCGGTCGTACCTGTAAGCCGTATAACACCACTAGCTATTACCGCCATAAGAAGATTGCTAACAGGCCCCGAAATTCCAATTAGTGCCGCACCGAATTCGTCGTATTTAACATGAGCCGGGTTAAATGGAACAGGCTTTGCAGCAAGTATAGGTGGCAAGCCGGCGGCAATAAGAATTATTGGAAGCAAGATAGTTGTCACTAGATCTATGTGCTTTAAGGGGTTGAGTGTAAGCCTTCCTAGGTCGCTTGCTGTCGTATCACCAAGCCAATGCGATGTGAACGCGTGCGTGGCTTCGTGAAAAGCCATAGCAATAATCAAAGCTGGGATGATAAGCAGTAAATTCTCTGCGCCAAGTGTCATACCATAACAGTATACAGATACTTGACCGATAACAGATAAGCTAGTATACTCTGCATCTGAATCTTAAGGAATTATTATGCAAAAATGTGAGCTAACCGGTAAAGGCAAACAGTTTGGTCATAATGTCAGCTTTTCACAGCGGCATACTAAGCGAGTTTGGAAACCAAATCTTCAAAAGAAAACTTTTGAGCTAAATGGTAAAAAAGTTACTATGAAATTAAGCGCGCAAGCTATACGTACCCTGAAAAAACAGGGTGTACTGTCTAAATAGTTTACGTTCTATCTTCTATAAATAAGACTCAGCGTTAGCGACTGGGTCTTATTTATTGTTTTTCGAGGACGACGAGTCTTAGATTTACTGATAGGTCGGTTGATTTAAGCTTAAGTCGCGGTGTTGTCTCTGCAACTTCCATAGACAAGCCCTTTATAGCATCTGCTAATTCTGACTGTGTTACTTCGTAATTCAAATCTTTGTCAGCATAATGAGTCGGAATCACCATCTTAGGTTCCATACGTCGTATAACCTTTAAGGCACCCTCTCCATCGAGTGTATAGCCGTTATTCCCCACCGGTACTACAGCAATATCAATATGACCCAATTCTTCAATCTCGTCTTCTGTAATCTCTTCAAAAATATGGCCTATAAATGCTACAGAAATATCGTGAGCAATAACCTTAAACATGGTCGCCGTAAACGTACCTTTTTGCCCCATGTGCGACTGAGCTGGTACTCCAATAATCGATATATCGGAGACTTCGTATTCACCCGGCCGATCAATGAGCATTTTGACTTCTTTTTCAGGCGCATCATGTACAAACGATTGTAGAACAATATCACCTGCCTGTGCGACAGATTTGCCACCTAGCTGCTTTAGATTGTCGTCGATGACGACTGTTGCGTGCTTTGTTTTAATTCTAACGCAGTTACCACCGTGATATGTCAGTTCCATTAGTCCTCTTTCTGTTCTTCGTTTGTATCAGTTTCTTCATCCGCTGTTGCTACATTCTCTGCGACAGGCTCCGGTGTATTATCGTACACAACTTGGTGCTTCGAATCCATGACGAGCGACAAAAATCTGTCATTCACTTCTTTTCTATATTCAAACTCATCAGCCGTCATAACTGTATAGCGTAGTTCTTTGGATTCTTTCTCTTCAAGATCTTTTATATACTTTGCGACTTGTGTTTGGTTTAAATCACCGACCAGCAGCACATCCACACCGCTTGTTTCATCACGAGTAAGTTGGCCTGTATAGATAAGTAAGTCCAAGTTTCCGAGCGACTTGAGCGAGTTGCTGTCATCGGACACATCTGCATCTGTGGTATCTGAGGACGCAGGACCGTCTCCAAAAATCTCCAGGAATGGCTTGTAGTACATGTAGTTCTGGTCTACCTCATAATACAAACGATTATTATGCGTTTCAGACTTGATGATTCCGACATTCAATAAATTTGCTAACTCACGTCGAACTGAGTTAATTTGTTCGTCAATTTTACGCGTTATCTCACGTACGTAGAATGACCGGTTTGGGTTACTGTAAAAGAGATGTAGCAGTTTGACCCGTGTTTTGCTCCCGAATAATTGTTCTATCACGCACCTATTGTAGCAGATAATTGCTCATGAAACCTTGGATGTTATTCAATGCTTCAGATTTGTTGTTCACCCATACTATATCCCTGTTGCGCTTGAACCAAGTATGCTGTCTTTTGGCGAATTGTATGTGTTGTGTAATTAATTCATGGCGAGATTGTTCAAGGCCCTGACGTCCTTCAATGAACGGACGGAATGCTTTGTAAGCGGGCTCCTGGAGTCCTGGCGCATCCCAACCATATCGGGATACATTCTGCTGAATCTCCTCAATTAACCCGTTTTCGATCATATTATGAACCCGCGATTGTATCCGGTTTTCAAGCGTATCTTTATCGATAGCTAAACCAATAAGTAATGTATCGGGTCGCAGCTTTTCTTTTTTAGGTATAAAGCCATTCATCTCTATAGTCCGCACTAAATGACGCGGGTTTTTATGGTTTTCGGGTAGACTCAACCCCTTTTGCAATATGATAGCTTGGAGTTCTTTGATGCTACGGTGCGTCAGTTCATTCCTAAGTACCGGGTCAGCCTTATTCTTGAAGCTAAAATTATAAAGAAGCGCATCTACGAATAAGCCGCTACCTCCAACTACAATGGGCAGGTTGTTACGACTATATATATCGCTTATAACGCGAGTGGCCGCTTTTTGAAAATCCGCTGCACTGTACGGTTCACTAGGCTTTAGTATGTCTAACAGATGATGCGGCACCTCACGCTGTTCAGCAAGGTTTGGCTTAGCTGTACTGATATTTAGATCCTGGTAAACGGTTCGGGAATCCGCGCATATGATTTCACCCTTGTATGCCTTGGCAATATCAATAGCAAGTGATGTCTTGCCGCTTGCAGTCTGCCCTACTACTGCAATTAATGGCCTGGGGACCATACAGTATCCTTCATATGTATTTGGTAATTTTCTACCTGGTGCCCCTCAGCCTCGAGTACGATTTGGTGTCCGGCTTTTCCACCCGGATATCCACTCGCTAATCCGCCGTGTTTATTTACTACCCTGTGCCATGGAAGTTCTGGGTTCCCAAAATGAGCAATGCCACCGACAACACGCGCCGCACGCGGGCTTCCACATAGTGCAGCTATTTGGCCGTATGTCATCACCCTTCCCTTTGGAATGTCTCGTACAACTATCTCTACCCGCTGGCGGAACCCATTAGACACCGAAATAATCCAGTACTTCCTGCCAGCTCCTTGTATGCGTCACTCGCTCAGGCAGATCAGTGTATTGGTTCCATATATAATCCCCGAACAATAGGCCTTCCATACCTTCTTGTGCGCATATTGTTACGTGTCCTAGAGAATCATCGATAAGCGCGCGGGCGCCAATTTGTCTGCAAATTTCAGCCTTCGTCACGACCGTCTCGATGGTACGCGGATGACCAATGAGGGTCAGACCGAATATTTCCTGAAAATGAGCGGTGAGGTATTGCTGGGTCGCTGTCTCGTGCCTGGGATGACGCGCAGTAACAGCTTTAACATCGTACGATTCAGTTAGCTTGCCGATTGATTCTTTAGCAAGCTCTAAAGGCATAGTTGTCGTGTGGTCCTGCGCTAGAAAAGCATCTATGCGGTGAATGGTCTCTGGTATAGATTGGCCAATGACGAGCTCAAAATCATAACAATGGAATGATTCTGCCGAAATATTAGTGCCGTACTCTGCATTATGCCAAACAGAAAATTCATCTACAAAAGGAAATAAAACTTCATCTATATCAGTCGCAATAACTTCTTTGGCCATAGGTATATTTTATACGAATTGTGCCAGAACGCATCCATGAGCGGTTTAGGGTAGTTTTGCTATCTGGATTCTCTGTTGCTCGTTCTTATCAAACCAACAACCAAACAGACAAGAAAAACAACTACACCAAGGTAAATTACGACCCGGGCTATAGATGTAAATTGCTGAATTCGCTCAAGCTCTAGAAGAGCTTGCTGCGTATCAGGATTTGATACCAGTCCATACACTTGAAGCAGTAAAACAAAATTAATCACTGACGTAATCGCTATAATCCCCAGAGTCACAAATGACACCTTAAGAAAAATATCGAGACGCTTCAGTTCTTTCACAAACTGGTTTTTGTAACCCGAGCTTTGTGTTCATGAGCGACTGTCTTTAGAAATTCATTCATGCCGATTGGCCGTTCACCTGCTTGGACAATCATATCTTCACGAATACGCGGTATGACCTGATTGGTTTCAATTTCTTTATCGCCGACAACTATTGTGTAAGGCACCTTCATTAGGGTGGCATTCCTGATTTTCTTGCCTACCGATTCATTACTGTTATCCACCTCCGCGCGTAAGCCCAATCGAGTAGCTTCCTGTTGTACGGTTTCAGCATATTCAATGGTTTTATCTTCTTGGTTTACGGTAATTACCCGTACCTGTTCCGGGGCAAGCCAGACAGGAAATTTACCAGCCGTATGCTCAATATACACACTCAAGAACCGTTCAATGGAACCCAAGATCGCCTTATGTATCATTGCTGGTCGTTTCGAGCCATTATCTTGGTCGATATAGGTTAGATCAAACCGTTCTGGCTGCACGTAGTCGAGCTGTACAGTCGCACACTGCCACCGGCGGCCAAGAGCATCTGAAATATAAATATCGATCTTGGGACCATAAAACGCAGCTTCGCCCCGCTCAATTTTATAATCGAGGTCTTGGTCTTTAGCCACATCCTCCAGCATCTTCTCTGCATCAGCCCAGAGTGATTTTTCTCCGAAGTAATTATCGGAATCATCGCGAAACGATAGATCAACGCTCAGGGGTAAATCTAAAACTGCGTACATCCTTTTAACCATTTCCATAATGGCGCTTATTTCGTCTTTGATTTGATCATGACGCACGAAAGCATGCGAGTCATCCTGGGTCAGCGCTCTGACCCGTGATAACCCGTGTAACTCACCGCTCTTTTCATCTCTATACATAGTTGTAGTTTCCATGTAACGAATAGGTAAATCACGGTAACTACGCGGCCTACTAGCATAAATTTGAGCTACGTGGGGGCAATTCATTGGCTTGAGCATGAATTCATCAGTTGATTCAACACTTGATACGTCAAACCGTTCAGGATATTTATCAAAGTGCCCAGAAGTTTTGTACAGCTCTACGCGTGTCATGTGCGGTGCCCAAACGGCTTGGTAGCCGGCTTCTCGCTGCAAGTCTTCACTGAACCGAATGAGCTCTTGCCGCAATACTGTCCCCCTTGGGGTGAACAGCGGCAACCCTGGGCCGACTAAATCAGACAGTACAAACAGGTCGAGTTCTTGGCCTAATTTACGATGATCACGCTTTTTTGCTTCTTCAAGCAACCGCAAATGTTCGTGCAGTTCCTCTTTGGTTGCAAATGCGACACCATACAGCCGTTGCATTTGTGGATTCCCCTCTTTGCCTCGCCAGTAAGCACCGGCAACACGCATCAACTTGAAAGCGCCAACCTTATCAGTTGATTCAACATGCGGCCCCCTACACAGGTCAGTGAACTCCCCATTGGTATAAAACGATACCTCACCTACAGCGCTGTCGCCTGATGTAATAGTACCTAACTCCTCAGCATCGAGATCACTCGCTAGTGTAGTACCGGCTCGCTTCAAATCATTCAGCAACTCTTCTTTATATGGCTGGTTACTGCCTTGCGCCCATGTTATTGCTTCATCTATCGGCTTGTTGGAGTGTTCAAAGGGTTGCTTTGCATTGATCACTCTGTACATTTCTTTCTCGATACGCTTGAAATCTTCTTCTGAAACGCTAGCTTCACCAAGGTCTATATCGTAATAAAAGCCGTTATCTACGACTGGACCCACGCCTAGCTTGGCGTCAGGCCATATGGTTGTGACAGCGGTCGCCATTATATGAGCTAGACTATGACGCATTGCATAAAGCTGCTTATCTTCGGTTTTCATTTTTTCCTCCATATATTTAGCTCCTCTTTCTGTTCTTCTCTTGTTTCTTCAAGCGTATAACCTATTTTTTCAGCCACTTTATTACTTCCTATATTATCTGTTCTGGCTTTTATAACTATAGAAGGTAAACCGAGTGTAACGAGACCCAAGTATGTGACTGCATCCGCAGCCTTTGTCACAATCCCCTTACCGGATGCGTCTTCAGAAATCCAGTACCCTATTTCAGGTTCTTTAGAATCACTAATATGCATCAAACTGATGTGACCAACCAAATTATTCTTATAATAAATCCCATAACCATACGCTTCTCCCAACCCTCGTTCTCGGTTAACACTCTCTAAGAAGGACTTACTATCATCAACCGTTTTTGTCATAGATACCCAAGGCAGGTATTTGCCAAGATACTCTTTATTTTCATCTGTTATTCTAAATAAGTCTGCAGCCTCATCAGGAAGTACAGCCCGTAAAACAAGACTTTCATCAATACCGATATACTCATACGTTTTGTTTGCAGCCTGTTCAGTCATCTATGTCCTCCTGAAGGTATTAAAAAACGCCCGAATAGAATATTCGCGCGTATCGGGTCTCTGTTGAGACGGTTCCACCGATAGCTTTCACTCTTGCGACATTGGATAACGTACCTCTGTTGCCACGCCTACGGAGCTCTATGGATGGTTAAGCCATATCACTGCTCATATATAAGTATATCATCGCTCTATCTAAGGAGTAAGTCCATAAAGATAAAGTGAGACAAATTAAAAGGTCGAAGGATCTCGCAATTACCTTCGACCTTTCCCATCCCTGCTCGCTCTCCAGCGAGTCAACACCGCTTAAACTACACCCGTTCGATCTGTTTGTTTTCAAGACCGTGGAAATATCATAGCAGGCTAGCACTATAATGCTAGCACTTTATTATTGTTATTATTACACTAGCGTGGGGATAGTATGTGGATATAACAATAAGCGTATCTGTTTATGAGCTGTGGATTTAATATGCTGCATCTGTTAGAATTGCGCTGGTATTGGGGCGATTAGCTCATTTGGCGCAGCCTGCTGCAGGATTAGAAATAGCGCATTTGCACTCTAGCCAGATGAAGTCTTACTTAATGCTTTAACAATTGAGGTTTACAGGGGCGATTAGCTCATTTGGCTAGAGCGCAGCATTGACGTTGCTGAGGTGATAGGTTCGAATCCTATATCGCCCACCATAAAGATATTCCGGTCATTTGACCGGTTTTTTATTTGCGGTAGGACTCGCAAATCCTCTGAAGATAGCGAATATTGTGTATGCTCACCAGCGTACCAGCCAGTGGCTCGCTCACCTTGAATTGGTGGCGTAAGAACCCGCGACTATATCCTGTTCGGCAAGTCGTACAATCACAATCAGGATCGATAACTGAACTATCAGCCTTATATTTCTCATTTGTGAGGTGCATTTTCTTATCACCAGTTACCCATGCGGTCCCATGCCGCGCGTTACGTGTCGGTAGGACGCAATCAAGCATATCTATGCCATGCTCAACTGCAAACCGTATATCTGCGGGATCGCCCACTCCAAGCAAGAAATGTGGTCGCTGCGTATCATACAATGGAGCCAAGTACTCTAGCATCCCGTGCATTTCCTCCCTGCTCTCACCGACGGACAACCCGCCAATAGCAATACCATCTACCGGAAGTGACTGAACTATTTCTAAACTTTGCTTGCGGAGATTTTTATCGAGGCCACCCTGAACAACCCCGAATAAAAGTGGTCGTTCACCTGCTTTCATATCACGAGTAAGGCGCTGAAATTCAGCCAAAGACCGCTCGAGCCATCGGTGCGTCCGCTCAAACGCCTCAGTCGTTCGTCCCCGCTCCGCATCCTCAAGAGAAACTACGTCATCAAAGGCTACAATCATGTCTGCACCGAGTGTAATTTGAATTTGAATAGATTTCTCAGGCGATAAGAAGATGGTATCGCCTGTTTTGGGATCTTTGAACGTTACTCCGTCTTCACTAATTTTATTGATTTTCGATAAAGAAAATACCTGAAAACCACCGGAATCAGTAAGAAGCGGCAATGCCTGTTTTGTAAAAGCATGGAGCCCGCCAAGTTCTGCAACTATGTCTTCTCCAGGCTGCAAATGCAGGTGATAGGTATTGGCTAAGACCACTCCTACCCCAGTAGAAGCTACCATTTCTGGGGTCAGACTTTTGACTGCGCCTCTTGTGCCGTCCGGCATGAATGTCGGTGTGTTAACAGCACCTGCTCGTGTGGTGAGATTACCCTTGTAACCGGTCTTAGAAAAATAATTCATTATCAGATTGTAACATTGCTATAACGCTAATGTTTTATAATGTTTCTTGACTTTTGTAAATAGCTTGCTACACTACGTGACGTTAATCGGGAGGCGCTCATACTTGAGTACCAACACGGGTTCATTAGATAACTTCAAGCTTTTCTACGAAGAGCTGAAACCTTCTAAGAAACAACGTAGTCGCTTGCGACGCGTCCGTTTGGCAGCTTCTACTAAGTAATTAGTAAGGAGAACCCACATCGGACGAATGCCCTAGGAGAAATCCTAGGGCTTTTTCTATCCCCAGTTCTTGGAAAGTTATACACTAGCTTTTTAAATAGCTGTATGACAACATATAGTCATGGTATGTATATATTGTCAGTCGGACACCCAAGTAATCAATTCCAGGCCTCAGAAACGATCCAATAGTGTCTGGCGGCGGCGGCAGTGTGAGGGGTGTAATACGGTGTTTTCTACAGAAGAACATGCAGACCTGACAAAAAGCGTAGTGGTACGTAAGTCACCAAAGCGCTTAGAAGCCTTTCAGAACGATCGATTATTCATAGACCTGTACGAGAGCCTTAAGCATAGAAAAACCGCCCTGAAGGACGCTAGAGCGCTCACAAGCACAATTATTTCTAAGGTGCTCATGCTTCAAGTTGATGGAATTATAGAAAAAAATGATATTACTCGTTGTACGTATGAAATTCTGGGCTATTTTGATAACGCGGCTGCCGTTCACTATCGAGCTTTCTATCCCTTAGTAGATCTAGATGTGTAAGCATCTATTAGTGCAATGTCTTTTAGATCTTTGGGTCGCCCCATCATTGTTTTCCATTGTCTTAGATCAGTTAAAGATAAAAAAGGTATACCATTAATCGTCTGAGCATTTGGTAATAATTCTTCTAAAGTTTGTCCAAGCCATGTGGTGCCAACATCGTATACATCCTTTTTTAAAACCACTTGGTCTTGCCAATAACTTGTCTCCCAGCCCTCAATTTTGAGCTTTTCGAATAATTCTTTCGTCACAATCAAATCTATATCATCAGACTGACGCAACCCCAGCACAGCGAGAATCCCGCTCCCTACAACCACAAAGCTATTTTTGGGCAGACTCAGATCAATAATCTTCGCCTTAATATCCATGATTTACATTATTCGTTCTTTGGTATCTGTGACGACAGCTTTGTCGGTAACCTCAAAACTATCTAGGTATTTACCGAACATGAGGCGCGTTTGGGAGTAAAGCGCTGCGAATGAGTTATATACCACTGTTGTAACCGGCAGCATCCCCCACTGTATTACCATGAAAAACGACCGATGACGTTTGTATCTGGCTGGCTTGGGCGGTAGTAATTTAAGGCTTAGAAACAGAGTGAGGAATATTCCTATAAGCGCTATTCTTTGGATCCAGCTGGCGACTATCGGTAATTGGGTGGTCGCATAGGTATCAGGGTAAAACAAGGCAGGAATAAAGGCTGAAAATGCCAGCAAAAGCGGCGCCACCGCCCATGTGACATGCCCCTCAAGCAAACGTAAGAATTTGGCAATCAAATCGAAACGCGGTACTTTGTTTGGGCTAAAAAAGCCCTTCTCTGCTACATAGGCAACATCTGATGCTCCCCACGCCCATCTCCGTAGCTGTACAAACTGAGCCCACAGTGTTTTACGGTAAGTGTCAGACAGTACGGCATCCTGGTATATCGGCACATACAGCGGATAGACTTCATGTCGGCCATCATAGCGAAAGTATGTACGCCAGAACTGATGACCATCTTCTACGATAGTGCGCACACTCCAATAATCTGTATCTATCAGACTCGCCAGGCTCTGAGCATGACTTGAAAAGTTACGAATCATATGCGGGCGCATAGAAAGTACGATATTCCAGAAACTGTTCCCTGTTGCAATAACACGCATAGGTGCCGGTGCATCCCAGATATTGTTGGTATACATGGGTATAGGTTGATAAGACACGTAGCGTGGATCAGGCGTAATACTATAGAGGTACGTAAGCGCTGCAAGATACTCTTTGTGTGGTCGATTATCCGAATCCAGCGTCGTTACAATAACGTCAAGCGGGTCCAATTTCTGCTTTTTTACATATTGTTCCAGTTCTTGGGCGGCATAGGTAATATTACCCCCCTTACCTCTCACTTCTCCCGCCATGCCATCAGGATGCTTTACCGCCATAGCGTGTTTGAACTGACTCCCGTACACCTTTACCAGATCCTGAGCCGTAGCATCTACTTGCGGGCCGCCACGTTCTTCATAAGCCAGCACAAGAATAACCTTTTTCATATCGTAGTCAGAATCAATAACAGATTGAATTGTCGGCTCTAGAATCTCGCGAGTTTCGTTGTAGGCAGCTATCACAATCGCATGAACTATATTGCTTGGCGTTATAGGTGAATGCTGCGCCACTCGGTGGGCAACGTTTTCATAATGCCACGTGGGAGTGAATTTTTCGGGCTGTGTAATTTTGCCACTCTCTAGCTCATCGATCATTTGGCGCCAAGGTAACTTCATCTGGAGCGTTATTTGGCGGTAGCCTTGAATAGAACGAATATTCAGCCCGATGGTTTTTAAAAACCATAGCAATAGATAACCAATTACGAATACAATCGCTATAGTTGGGTAAAAATACCCTAGAATGAACGGAATTGTCAGAATACTCCACGTTAATAACCCGGGTAGCATTTCGAAGAAACGATACCTGCGACCACGCTCTTCTTGATAAGGTATTTCGATATGCTTCATTTTAACTCAACAGGAGTAATGAGTTACTGATAATAAGCGCGAGCAGAACCAACAAAACTCCAAGCCCCAAGATCACATGGGAAACATGTTTACGAATCGTATAAACGCGCAGGCTGATGGCAATATGAAAAATAGCGGCCACAACTGCAAAGACTGCGAAGCTGACTATATCGAGCGGACTACCTTTTTGGAACCCGCCAATACCTAGCGTTGGACGATATTCTGTTATAAGCCCGGTATTCCGCTCACCACCTATGCGAAACGCGATAGTGAGGGCGGTCAATGTCGCAAAAAAGATCAACATAGTGAGTAAAAGCAATACAAAACGGTCTTGAAAATATTTTTTTGGTATGTGCATCTGTTATTAGTGTAACACCGTTATGTACCTGAAAAAAATGGTGCGAGATACGAGAATCGAACTCGTGATTCTTGCTTGGGAAGCAAGCGTATTACCTCTATACTAACCTCGCAAATTCAGTTATGGAGCCACCTCGGGGAGTCGAACCCCGGACCTCGGCTTTACGAAAGCCGCGCTCTAGCCAGCTGAGCTAAGGTGGCAAACTACTGTGGATATTTTAAAGTATAGGGTCAACTAATACTACATTTCTAATTTGACTGGTTATTCATAATGGAACGAGCCTCGTGCCCTCTCTGGCTAGGAGTTCTTTGTATTCGGCCACTGCCTCTGTTTAAACCGGCATATGTGCTACTTAAAGAATCACAGTTAGGACAAATTAATCGTAAATTATTGTCAACGTTATTACGCCAGTTACCGTCGATATGGTCTGCTACTAACGGAACGACACCTGTGAAAGGATTTATTTCCTTCCAGCCGCATAAACTACATTTATTTTTATACTTATCTCTTAGATACCGTTTTATATGTCTCGAGACTACCCCAAGTCTTTGCAGTCCAGATACCTTCCCATCAAGCCAATCTTGAATATACGAATTATATTGGTAATCCCTTTGGCATTTATTGCTACAGTATTTATATGAAGGACGAGCCGTTTCTTTGTTGCAGGTTAAGCAGTCTGCTCTTATTTTTTTAGGCATAGGCATGAAATAATTATACTGCAAATGAAGACCTGCGTTAATAATATAGCTGGTCGTAAATAAAACAGTATAAAAATTGTATAAGTTATCAACCCAAGTTGATTTTTACCTCTGTAACTGATAAGATTTGGTTTGTCGAATTACACGTTAAATCGATTGACGCGGGCTCGTGGTGTAGCTGGCCTAACATGCCTCCCTGTCACGGAGGAGATCGCCGGTTCGAATCCGGTCGGGCCCGCCAAAGAAAAAGTCTCAAGCCAAAGGTTTGGGGCTTTTTCTTTTGACGAGACTTGTCTCGTGATGCTCACCGGCGAAGCCGGGGCGAATTTGGTCAAACCTGTTGATTTGTACAAAATTTAGTAGATGGTGGAATACGAAGCTAGTCTACCATTGTGCGTTCATCCGGTCGGGCCCGCCAGTAGAATATTAAAAATACTCCTCTTATAAGGAGTATTTTTTATTACTGAGAATATGGCGGAAGCGTTAATGTAGATGGACGTACTAAGATTTGAAAAACATAATTTTGATAGTAGATGCAATCTTAAAGACCGAGGGTGTCATCTGTTAACTGTGATTCTGGGAAATCACGAGCATCATCTATAGCGCTCAAATCTTGGCTAATAGAATTATTAATCTGCTCAATGCCTATTGTTGTGGCCGGCTGAGGATTTTGCGGCTCGGACTCAGCCTCCTGAACGACAGGACTATTACTCGATGATGCAACAACTAAGATAACGGCAAGAATAAGCAGGAGTACGACCCCCGCCACAACCCCGCCAATAATTAATTTTTTCTTGTTGCCACCTGATGAACCACCCCCCGAGGGTTGAGGCTGAGTATTCTGCTGAGGGGGAATCTGTTGGGGTGGGATTTGATTAGCGTTAAATACTTGGGGCTGATTGGCAGGAGGGGTTGCATTTGGATCCATGATTATAACTTTGCCCCCATATTATTTAGCTCTGGCTTAACATTATTAACAGTAGTTGTACGGATAGCCTCTGACTGCGTACGGATTTGATCCAAGTACGAACGAGCTGTTTCAATAAGCGACACGAAGCCAACCGGATCCGCCTTGCAGTTAATAACCACAGCGTCGTCAAGCGTTTGCACGTATTCAGCTGTCAGTTTTTCAAACTGTACCCGTTGCTTATTGTAGGAAATTTGATGTTTCTCAAGTGTAAACGTGTCCTGCCCTGCTAGTTTCAACTGACCAACTGCAATCCAAACCTTGGCATCGATGTTTTTGTACTGCTTGTGGCGTGTATTTATAGGTTCGCTCAACTGTTGCTGCAGGCTGGTAATCGCCGTCTGCGCGCTTACACAGCGCTGCTCTATGCGCGCCTGATCGCGCTTCTCAAGTTTAATATTCTGCTCTTTTTTTCTCTGAGCTAATCTCTGTTCAAATGTGCTTCCAGCCGGTGGTGATTTGGTATCTGCTGTAGCTATGTTCCCCGTACCAATAACAGCAAGAACAAGTCCTACCACCACAATTCTATAAGCTATTTGTTTCATTTGTTGTATTTTACCATAAGGGTAATTCATCTGTAGATACTATTATTCCTCAGGAGTTTCTGTTGGTTCTACCGGAAGTTCTTCGCCACTTGGTATAACTACAGATGTGATTATCTGATTGGTGGACGGTCTGTACGTTATGAACCGACGAGCATTCTGGTAAGTAATTATCTTGTCCTCATTCTGCAAATTATCGAAGAAAATCTGCCCTTTTAGCTGTTCCGCATCAGCAACATTTAGAATGGTCGGCTCTTCATCTTCTGGAACATTAGTAAGTTTTTTAATGTTACTTATAATTTGTTCTTCGGCTATTTTGGCCGATTCAGCCGGATTGGAAAGTCGCTCTATATCTGACTGCGCCTGTTGATTGCGCTGCTTTTCCTGCTGGTATAACCACGTTGCATACCCTGCTCCACCTATTAATGCCAATGTGAGTATAAATATCACAAATCGCTTTACTGTAGTTTTTTGAATGATTAATACGTCGCTTCTAGACATTTTTGCTCCTAATTACCTTAAGCTTAACCGATTTATAGTATTTAGTTCAACTATTCTTCCGGTTTACTGATAGAAACTTCAGTTCGCGGGCTATCGATAGCAAATGCCGTCCAGCTGAAATTAATGTCTTCAAGGGCTGGTTCCTTAAGAAAGATGGTGAATCCTGTCTCGTCTAAATCACCGTAACTATAGCTGACAAACTTGCCGCCACTATTAGATATATTTACCACGGGAGCGGCTGGGAATGGTTGCTCAAATTCTATGCGAACTTCACTGTCACCTTCTTTAATAGTCGCAAATCCCCCATTATCATTATTGAACATGACGATGCTCTGGAATGTTACATTATCAGCGAATACCACCTCATCAAAGAAGTTTGTAAGTGCATGAATATTGAGCAAACCATAGAATTCTGACGAACCACCGGCAACTATTCCCGTATTTAACAGTGCTTGTAGTTTGGTATCTACTGCACCTAAGACATCAGTGTTGTCTGCCTGGATGTCGCCAGCAAAGTAAGCATTGCCTTCAGCATCCACTTCAAACAATGCCTCACCATCAGCTCCGACTAGGGCAAATTTGCCGTCATTACTGCTTAGGTTTATCTGCAAGCCATTTGGACCGGTTGTAATAATGCTGGTTCGTAGCTGATTGGTTATGACTTCGGGCGCAACAAGCTCACTGACAGCTGAAACCCTGTCGCTTACAATCTCTGACTGTACACCAGTATTCACAGCCTCAAGCTGCTCTAACCATTCATCGGCCGGTAAAGCC
Source organism: Saccharimonadales bacterium (SeqCode) (assembly GCA_038209015.1). Taxonomy (GTDB): domain Bacteria; phylum Patescibacteriota; class Saccharimonadia; order Saccharimonadales; family JBBQYC01; genus JBBQYC01. Next base: position 6,102 of record JBBQYC010000005.1, on the reverse strand, counting down.
GCTTGTGCGAAGGTATAGTCCTGCAGGGCACTGCTATTGCTGAATATGGGACGGTTGTCGTTATGATATGCAGTAGCCATTTGCGTGACAGCTTTAAGCGTATAGATGTTCAAAGCATCGTATTTAACCCTGAAGTAGCCGTCGGTTTCTTCATATACGAGTTCTGGGAATACCTTTGCAAGCTGTTGGGCTATCACACCGGTTTGCCTGTCTGTGTCGCAATAATTGCCTTCAAAATATTCAAGGTTACAGTCAAAGTCAAAATTTACTGTATTTATATTTTTAATGCGTCTAATAATATTGTCGTCCAGTGAAACAATGTTTATCTTGACTCTTTGGTCGGATAGACCACCACAGGTGACAGTTGTAGAAAGGCCACCGATAAACCCACCACGGACATTCTGGTTACCACAATCTAATGTTAATCCGCTATTGCCATTAACAGCAAAGCCAGTCGCTGACGCTATAGTGCTACTAGAGTTAAGCGTCGTAACTCCGCTTACTGCGCCAGCAGATGAGACGTCAAAGTTTGTCGAGTTAATTACCAAAGGTGAGCTTCCACCGCCAATTGTAGTCGTGCCGGTGCTTGTACCGGTGTTGATGTTCACATTATTGTTCGAGTTAACGTTGATATTAACGGCACCCCCGCTTAGGGTTGTGGCACCAGTCAAAGTAGATGTACCGCTAAGTGATAGCCCAGTGATGTTTTGAAGAGCGCCTGTGTTAGTAAGCCGAAGCACACTGTTAGTACTGAAGCCACCTGAGCTAGTGTTTATGTTGCCACTGGCATCTAGTGTAGTAAGGCCGGATACGGCTCCGCCACTTGTAACCATGAACGCTGTGGAATTGATGATAAGTGTTGACAGTGTGTTGCCGATTGTAGTCGTGCCGGTGCTTGTACCGGTGTTGATGTTCACATTATTGTTCGAGTTAACGTTGATATTAACGGCACCCCCGCTCATAGATGCCGCACCGGTGACTGTTATTCCTCCGGATAACGTAGTTAAGCCGCCCGCAACGGTAAATGTTTTGCTGCCAGTAACTGTTGTGTTTCCGTTAAGTTGTACTGTCCCTGTTGTAGTATCAAACGAACCGCTTGAAGTGCTGGCATCAAAGTTACCACTAGTTTGTGTGTAACCGGTTATTGCTGCGATTGCTCCGCTACTATTTACCTGGAATTGGCTTGTTGAACCAACTGAGAAGAGACTGTTCGGGGTGGTGTCACCACCAACGGCCAGATGTCCCGAACCGGAGATAATTAGGTTATTTACATCTAAGTTCAGAGTGGTATCGGCCGTTAATGTCCCACCCAAACTAACGGCATTTGAGCTGCGTGTCAGGCCATTGCCAAACGTCAACGGTACTTCATAGTCCGTGCCAGCCGTAGCAAGTGACACTACCCCTGCTGCATCCACATCTAAAATACCGGCCGTACTACCAAAACTGTCCAATGTTATCGTCCCAGACGAACTCATCCCTGTTAACCCACTCAATGTACCGTCTAAAGTACTATTCCCGGTTACATCAAAACCGCCTGCGGATACTTCAAGTCCATTCCCAAGGGTCGTTAGACCACCGGTAACCGTGAATGTAGCCACCCCTGTAACAGTTGTATTGCCGTTCAGGCTTACTTCACCGGTCGAGGTATCAAATGTGCCGGTCGAGGCGCTGGCATTAAAGTCGCCACTGCTTTGTGTGAAGCCGGCTACACCACTAATAGCTCCATTATTTATAATTATTCCATTGATTGTATCCAGGGCGGTTGCGGCAGTTAATGTACCGGTGTTACTAACAATAAATCGGTCCGTTCCACCGCTTAACAGGTGCAGTAAATTGCCGCCCGCGGTGTCATTTATATGCAGACTTGCATTGGCCGAACTATCAGTTTGAGCTCCCTGAGCAAGTTGCACAAATTGCGTGCTCGTAAGCCCACCTAATTGGCGCGAGTTGATTGCATATGGCGTAGAACTCAGCCGGGTAAATGGAGACATTTCACCGTCAAATGACGGGCTAGCACCCGTGCCGCCAATATTTACAGATAACCAAAGCGTATCTTGATTCCAATCAACTGAGCTCCCAAATGGCGTCACACTACCTAAGTAAACGGAAAAATAGCCGTTTTTAACGGTTACCTTGTTAACCCCCGACCGAGTTTCCGTCCATTCAAGAGTTTCATCGCCACCTCCTAGGACGCCATTACCATCTTGGTAAATTTTAAATTCAATATTATAAAGACCGTCCGGAACTACAGCTCCTTGTGATGACAGGAGTCGAGCTTGATAGTTAAGTTGTTGATTAGTGCCCGGGGCTGCACGCGCTGGCCCAGCACGCACCAAAGACAACACAGCAATAGCTGTAATAACTAGCGCCGGAAAACCGAACGCACGCCATAAATAGTGTGAGGTTGTTTGTTTTTGTTTTCGCATTCTCTGATTTTTTGTTTTTGTTTTGAGAAAACGTACTTACATTATGCACCTGCTGAGCATCAAAATGCAAGTGTTTATAACTTATGCGTGTCGAGGAGTATTGCGTTGAGAATATGCAACTTTTTCACCAATCCAAAAACTAAGTGTCATGAGCAAGGCTACAATGAGTGCCGGCCACGCCCAATTCAAGAGTCGCACAATATTGAGAGTGCTGTTGGTGCAGTTGCTGGAGTCGCAATCGCCAATTCCATTAATAAGTAAGGTCTGTTCGTTAGGATGAACGACAATAACCGTCTGAATTGTAAACTGTTGGTTATCTTGATCAGCCGCACGCACCGTAATCACGAACTGTCCGATTTCTTTGTACTTATGACTTAGTTCATAAGAACCTGGACTATTTATGTTCACAAGCTCCGCGATGCTCCCATCTCCCCAATCAATGTATAAAGAATATGGTGCACGCCCCCCGGCTATTGAGTAATTTAATTGTAGTGATTGATTCTTAAGAATACCTTTTTGTATAGCTCTGGTTGTAATTAACAGTGGCGGAGTAAGTGTTTCTGGCACGTTATACCACAAGGTCAGGCGTTCAGAATTTGGACCGTACTGATATAGAGAGTCGTGTATTCGTGTATAAATAATATTCTTCCCTGGAACCAAAGTAATAAATACTTTGAATGTACCCACTTCATTACAGATGGCCCCACCGGCTAGCACGTCATTTCTATAGACTTCTATAAATAATCCTGGTTTGCAGGTCCCTTCTATGTCTACCCCGCTTTCATCGAATACATTTTTATACAATGGACTGGTGATAGCAGCCGGATCTCTTGGGGGTGGCCCCTTAGAAAATCCTTGCAAGGTTATGTCGCGGTTGTTCCCTATTGTTTCATATGCCCTTACCGCTTGCCCCGCAAAAAGCAACAGACATGAAGTAAAAGCGAGTAAAAAGAATAGTACAGCATAAGACGTTGCATGAAATGGTAATCTCTTACCACTATGTTCATGGTGTGCCAAGCGCACACGGTATTTTCTATGCGTTACGGAACTGAGTACTTTTTTTGGTACTGGACTATGTTGCTTATTTTTTCTTGGAGGAGTCTTTGCCATTACCACGTCCTTTTTCAGACTGACGGATAATGAAGCGGTTGTACTGCTTGAGGCCGATAATGAGCCCAATGAGCACCGCCACACCAAGTGCTATCAACTTGTATGGGATAACCCAGAATGATGTCGACGAACTAACAATTGAATTGTCAGAACCATATACAATATCTGCTTGAACGGTAAACTTACCAAATAATAATTCTTTCTCCAGTACATTCTCAAATCTGCGGATACTCTGAGGTAAAACATTACCTTTATTTTCATTAAAATTATACGACTCAACAGTTCGTCCAAACATATCCCGCACAGTAACTGTTCCAGATGGCTGAACGTGTACATTGCCGGAGTTTTCAAAACGGGTGTTTATGGTTACCGGGCCGTATTCAAACATAGATCGTTTTTCACCATCTTTAGAAGTATAGAGTTCAGCTATATTTGCCTGCTCTGACACATCACCAGAAACTCTCACTAATATAAGAGATCCAATGCTTGCAGACAGAGATACTGCACTAGAATCCACCTCTGGTGGAGTACCAGTAAAGCGAATTACACCGTAATGGCCACCAGGGCTCGCATTTTCAGGAACGTTTAAGGTAACGTTTATAACTTTTTGCTCATTGGCTTCGAGTGTTACTTCGGGAATTGTCTGAAGCCAGTCTTTAATAGTATATGGGCTGGGCTCTGCATTTTCATCTTCATCTAAAAGCAGTCGAGGTGTACCATCTTCTTCATCGCCTGCAACAAAGTCATTGTATTGCGCCCGTACAACCAGTGTTTGATCAGTTATATTACGGATTTTAATCTGGGTATCTTCTATTACCTGACCTGGATCAGCCTCGAGATTGATCACAGTTGGTGTGATTTCTAGTGCCTGCCCTGCCTGTTGAGCATTTGAAACTCCATGAATAGGCACGAGCACCGCTAGCAGTGTGAGGATCCCCACCCCTCGTATGATGTTCCGTAAGTATGTCATATGTTTAGAATGTTGCAGTTGCTATAAATGTCATTGTTGATGTGTACACACCGGCCGCCTGCGAACCCGGGATGTTAACTATATATGATACCGTAAACAAGTTTGAATCAGTAGCAGCACTTGCAGCAGCAACACTGTCACCTGTGACGAAACGATATTGATCAGCTGTTCCATATTCAGCCTCATATGTTCCGGTTCCTGAGCCACTTGGATCAGCGCCGACATCTGGTGTGGCATTGTTCCTAAGGTTAGCACCAAACTGTGCTGTATTTGTAGTCGATGCTGTTTGTGATGCAAGAGCAGCTATTGTTGGAGAACCAGAACAGCTTGTGCATGTCATCGTTGAGCCGTTGATTGTTATGGCATATCCTGAAGCACCGTTTGTTGAAGCACACATTAATGAAGTACCGCTTGACGTACTGCCAGACGAGAATGTACCGAATGGCACAGAGCCTCCCGTCAGAGAGCCACATGTACCACTTGTACCAGTTTCAAATACTAATGTTTCATCAACGGTACCGGTCAGGGTAATATCTTGTGATGTAGAGGCGGCTACCGCACCGGTATCCACAGGTGTTGCGTATGCCGCATCTGAGTATGTAGTCATACGACCAAAGAACGTTTGGTTAGCTGTAGTTGGGTTTTGCACATTATTAAATACGACGGTTTGGGAACCAGTCGGAGCAGCAACGTTACCAGATTTATTCAGAGCCAATATGCCAGCAGTACCGTTGTCTACAACCCAGCCAGAAGCGTCACCAAGATTGGTCGGCTGATTTATTGTTACAGAAGCGTTACTAAAACCTGCCGGAGTGGTACAAGCACCAGATGCGGTGGTACAAATCTCTACGTCAAACGACTGCAAAGTAGTTGCTGATGGTACGGTAAAGGTGAACGTATAGGTCGTAGTGGCATTGCTTCCAGCTGCACTTGAACTACTCAATTCTAAAGTTCTGCTTGTTATTTGGGCCGCATAGGCGGTTGGAGAAACCAGTGTTGCGATTAATGAAAAGAAGCCAATAAGTACTGACAACGATAGCAAAGATGCCTGTTTAGAGGCTGTAGCTATATTTCTAGATAATTTTTGCATTTTTTTAACCTGTTTACTTCTTAGCTCAAGATACCATAAGCGTGTTTATTTATCAATATCAAAGAAGGATTTTAATATGTTCCTGTGCATAACACTACCTGTGTTGAAGTATATGTCCCCCCTGGAGTGTTATTAGAGACATTTATAATGAAAGAAATGGTGTAGTCGGTCTGCCCGGAACTCTCTGGAGCAGCAGCAATAGTTTCACCTTCTACGAATCTGTACATGTTCGGTGTTTTATAGTTTGCGGTCGCATCACCGTAGGCGAAGGTTTCATCTGGTGTTTGGATAGGAAATGATCCAAACACAGTCGGATCGGTGTTTGCTACCAGGTTTATTCCAAATTGTTCTTCTCCCACCTGTGAAGCTGTCTCGGTGGCTAATGGTGTTATTTCGTAATCGCCCATTTTTGGCGGTGATCCTATTAATGTAACGTTGTATCCATACGAGGTATAGTTTTTAACACGAAAAGTAGTTGTGGCGGTTTCCGTAGCTGCCGGTGAAAA
>JBBQYC010000004.1:0-36264 GCA_038209015.1 Saccharimonadales bacterium (SeqCode) | reverse complement strand
AGGATTTGAACCTGCGACCAATCGGTTATGAGCCGACTGCTCTAACCACTGAGCTACACCCCCTCCAAGGAACCATTTCAAATTGTTAATACGGTTAAATTACTTCGATCCAGGAATCCTAGTACAGTATGAGAAGGGATTCTTGGTCTTAGTATATATCCTCACTAATCGCTCGGATATGATGCCGACTGCTCTAACCACTGAGCTGCACCCCCTCAGAAGTTAATTAACAGATAGAGTATACCAGATTAGTCGCTATAATTAAGGAAATATCGTCTGTAAGTATATCTGAAGCTCTCGTTCCGCTAGAGACCACACAACATCACAGGGATATAATTCCTTTCACAATCTGTTTGTAACAAGCAACCCTAGGCTAAGCTATACTGCAAACATGAAAGTGTTACCAATTCAGACAAGCAATCCACGGATTCATCTAATCGAGCCTAGCATAGAACGCGATGCGCCACTCAGCGTACAGTGGCTACAGGGTGAGCCTGGCCGCACTACACTTCGACTCATGGGTGTTAGCGATTCAGACAATAAGCCTTCTTCGCTAGAACAAGAGAAAGAGCGGGTTAGCAGTTTTATCAGTAATGAAGACCAGCTCAACTGGATGATTGCATTTGATGATAGGGTAGTGGGTTCTATATGGGTGGACTTGGTAGAAAAGAACTTAGTACCTCCACCCTCTATTCATATGATGATTGGCGCCGCAGCAGCCCGCGGTAAAGGTATTGGCAAGGCCATCACACCTGCCGTGTTACAGCACCTTAAGCAAAATGGCCATGACACTGTATATTCCCGACATCTTATTACGAATGAGGCTGTAGCTCACTTACTTGGCAATTTTGGGTTTAAGAAGATGGGGCAGCCCTACGCCGACGAAGATGGAAAGTATTGGCAAAACGTACTACTATCATTCGATTCATCTAGTTCAGACTGAATGTGATGTGTATTGCAGAATTAGCTGAAAGTACTCTGTATAGTTGCGCTTGTTAAAGAGGAGAAGTGTATGAGCAAATGGGATAAAATCGCAGACCAGCAGTTTCGTAGCATGCCTAAGGATTTCCAAGAAGATTGGGGCGACTTAAGGCAGCTTATCGACAAGCACAGCGACTAACTGGCTTATAAAATAGCCAGCAGTTCATCTGTAGACTGGGCACGCATCAGGTGGTCGCGTAATTCTTTGGCACCAGGAAAGCCGTTGATGTAAATCTTGCAGAATTTATTAAGAGTTACTAAACGGCGCTCATCATTCTGCCATGTCCGCGCAAACAACTCAATATGGCGCCTGAACAGGTCTTTACGGGCCTGTTCTGACATATCTGGCCACGGTGATTGATCAGCAAACACATATGGATCCTGGAATACGCCGCGTCCAATCATAACGCCGTCTAATTGATAATCTTGAATAAATCGCTGCCCCTGCGCGCGGCTCAATACATCACCGTTACCTATTATGAGGGTACTGGGTGCTAGCTGATCCCGCAGCTCACGTACCCGCCTGATGGCTTGCCAGTCAGCCGGTACCTTGCTCATCTGTTTCTTTGTGCGTCCGTGCATGGTGAGCATATGTAAATTATGACCAAGTAAAAATTCCGGCCAGGACCAATCAACTTCATTGAACCCTAATCGAGTTTTTACTGAAACGGGCAGCCCACCGGCACCTTTTTGGGTGGCTTTAATAATTTCTTCGGCCAGTGGCTTGTTTTTAATCAACGCGCTGCAGGTGCCGTTTTTAACCTCGCTTTTAGCCGGACAGCCCATGTTTAAGTCTATCCCAGCAAAATTGATTCCTTCTGGTAAGCCAAGTTCACTGGCCAGCGAGCCATCGGCTATTTCTTTGGCAGATGTATAAAAATTCTCAGGTTCCTTGCCCCACAACTGAACAATCAACGGCGTATCTTTTGCAGTAAAACGGAGTCGTCTTTTGGTGTTCTCTCGTCCACCCTGGCTTTGCAGCGCATCTACATTTACAAACTCAGTAAAAAACAAATCTGGGGGAGCCGTGTCGGCAATAATCTGACGAAAAACGGTATCCGTCACATCGTCCATCGGCGCCAATATAAATAATGGCTTTGGTACTTCCTGTAAAATATTCATCATAAAAACTAACTGATTATACCGTAGCCTGGCTGAAATTTATGCCAGAAAGCCCGACCGCCAGTTCGTTGATTATGTAAGCGATAGCGCTCATGCACATTACTAATGTCGTAGCCAGCTTCCAGCAATTCAATAATATCTTGTAGTTCTTTGGCTGACTTACCAGGAAATTCTAATACCACATCGCCTATAGACATTGGGCGCTCTTCAGATTTCTTTTTAGCCCCGGAAGCAGCCATTATTTTTGCTAGACCTATGGTTTCTTCGAGCATAACAGTGAGCTCATCCGACATATTGTTACGTCCAGTTTCAGTTATGACATAGTGTAAACGGCTCATGGCAATCGGTAATTCACCAATATTCTTTTCGTCCAGCACAGACAACTCAACACCTTTGGGTAGAATGTTGTTTGTATTTAGAGAAATACCGAGCTGGTTGGCTAATGTAATCAAGTGTGTATATGAGAAGTTTTTTGCCTGCATCTGACGCTTCATGAATTCGCTGATTGCTTTTGCATTCTGTGCAAAAGGAGCGGCCTGTTCAGTTGCGATCTTAAATAGGTCTAATCCTAGAGCCATTAATTTCTCGGCTGAGTATTTATCAACAAAATTTTCATAAACATCCTCTGATTCAATCATCTTCAGTACTTCTGCGCGGAATGTATCCTCCCGGACCACCCGACCAGTTGCCATCAACTTATCGTATAGCTGCGTTACCGGCGCAGACTCCGGTATGATATCGAACCCTATGGCCTTTAAGTATTCGTAGTAGGCTTGTTTTTTTGCATCACCTTCCTCTTGAAGTTTTGCTTCAAACGTCGGGTTTTCTACCATGGCTCTAAAAGTTTCCTTATCTGGAACCTGCAACACCGATTTGGCCGTATTAGTCATCTTTGCCCGAGCGTAAGCTTTCCATCCATAGCTTGATCGCTGCGCTAACAATGTACCAACTCTTTCACCTAATTCTTTAGTGTTTGCAATACCGATTTTTTCTGCGAAATTTTCGTAAAAAATAGGAAAATTTCTAGCTGAGAAATTGGCGTAATACAAGTGTTCAGGTGGTCCATATACACCTATTGGCGTAAAAAGCTTCAGGACAGACTCTAACGTATCAATAGATTTTGTTTGGTGTAGTGTGTAGCTTATTTCTTCACCAGTACGTACCTGTAGGCGACGTTCCTTAGCGCGGGCATATATCGTCTCGTCGGCTCTGCGGTGCCACTCAATTTCATTATACTCTGGGAACATTGCCTTGTGCTTCCCGACTTCAACCTTTCGAGCAAACGCATAATGGCGTAACTCGTGGCTCATTTCATCATCGGTGATGATAAATCGTATTTCTTCTTGAAGGTTGTTAATGTCAACGTGTCCATCAACGATATGCCGCTCAACTAGAGTAAGTTCAGGTGGGTACACCCGCTCCATACTTTCCTTCATAATCTCGGTCATGATTTTTCCTCATCGAGAGATAACTGTTTCGCTTCACGGGCGTGACGGCGCTCTTCATCAGTAGCTTCAATATCAGCCAACACATTAGGCTGCTTCTTGACATAAGCATTTGCTTCACTAATGCGTGTACGAATTAATGCTTGCTTATGGCCGTAATACTCGTTAGCAAGCGCCAACATATCCTTAAAGTTTGCTACCCGTTCCGCGTTAGTACCATTAATATAAAGTCGTTTTTGAATAATTCGTTTGGCCCGCTCTGTCATATCTACTGACCAGTTCCGTTGCAAACCAATTACATCTAACATGTCATCGAACACAGTCGTGCGGAGCGAGTCAAAACGTTGACTCACTGATTCACGTGTCCCGCGGGATAGGTTCGAGTTACGTCCTTTTGTCATCTCCGTAAAACGTTCAATCAACTGGATTTTGGGTACAATTTTTGTATCAAGTAAGTCCTGCATATCTGCCTGGCTTTTCAAAATTGGACGCAATGAGCCACGGTTTGCTACACGGATATCTTCGTCACTACGAGCGCGTGCCATAGGATCATTGGTAGCTTCTTGGAGCTTTCGATCGCGTGATACCAACACTTTATAAAATGCACGGTTCGCTAACTGCTCAATACTTGTAGACATCGCATTGTATTCTTCGGGAGTAAGCGCAACACTTACAAAACCCTGATTAGGGGTGCGGTAAGCGATAGCACGTTGAGCATCAGCCGTATCCCTATCCCTGGCTTTAATGTATTCCCACATTAGTGAGGGTTGCAAATCAACAGCTGATGCACGGGCCGCAACTTCATCTGGAATATCGTCAAAATCTCCGGGATTCAACCCATGAAATTCCGGGGTTAGTATGTGTACTAATGCGATGCGTTGTTCACGCTCCGCTTGTGCTACACGCTCGGCGGCGTTCTGGGGAAATAATTCTTTTGACTCAAAACCTGTCATTACGGCATTATCCTTCGCGGGAACGTAAATTCTTGCGATGCAATTGGCGCTGCTTATTGAGTTGTTCGTTATTTACTAAGTGTCTACTTTTAAAGTCTTGGAAATAGCTCAGCACTAGTACTTCAGGGCCAATATCGCCGAGCTCATGTGATAATCCGGCCTCCACCATTGCCTTAACACCGGTTGCTTGCTCAAATAGACCACGCGCTTCACTGCGCAGACGTCGGGATTTGTCAGCTGAACCAGCCGCCTTTTCATCATCCGAACCTAATCGCGCTCGATGTACTGATGTTTTCATAGCTTTAGCGTGACCCTCGAGCTTATTAGCTTCCGCCCACTTATCCATAACACCTATTAGTAACTGATCGCGGCCATTCAACGGTACAGATATGCCGTCTTGAGAAACTGGAGTCAGCGTATTTTCGTGCGGACCGTTACCATCATAATCATGAGGTGGTTCAGTATCTTTAAATTCACCACGCGCATAGTGCGGTGCGTTCACACCAACATAAGCCGGCATAATTTCGCCCTCAACTTCTTTATACGTTAATCGTGCTTCAGGGTTAGTCATATATACTATTATATCACGCTTATGCAAGTTTTGCAATAGTTTGTAGACTGTTGGGTAATAAAAAACCGGCTCGCTTATGGAGCCGGTTTATCAAATACGTTCTGACGAACTTATTTTGTGCGCTTAACAGTAAGGAAACCGTTTCGAGGGTTTTCGTTTACTTCCATACCAGCTGGCAGATCAGTTGCTTCTGGTCGTTCATCTTTGCTGAAGTAATAAATAGTCTGTTCTTTACCACCACGTAATGTAACTGCTTTTGAGTTCAGGTAGTATGTCACTCCCTTAGAATTTGTGTGCTTGTAAGCCATGTAGTAGCTCTCCCTCTCGTTAACTGTTAGTACCCCTAACATACTCCGGTGTGATTTCTCTTGTCAACCCCTTAAGAGCTAAAATAGTTATTTTGTGGTTGTAGTTCAAGGGCATAAATCTTATGATATAAGCACTAGGGGTACAGTATGAAGTAAGTAACTTGCAAACAAAAGTGCTTATGAAGTACACTACTCCAGTACAATTTAAAGTAAAAAGAGAGGGTAAAAACTCAATGGAGTGGATGAATCGTGGCGGCGAACCTCAACAGGCCGCAAATACACCAGCACAACCTGCTGGAACCAAAACTAGAAGAGGACGTGGTGGAAGTAACAACTTGCGGATTATGTCAGTTGCGCTGTTATTTGCAGTAACAATTGTCTTAGTCGGTGTTGTTGGATTGTTAACTCTTGGCGGTGGCAACAAGAGCGAAGGTGGCTTTGTCGAAAAAGACAAGCTTCAAGCAGTATTCTTAGCCGGTGGTCAAGTTTACTTTGGTAACATTAGCGAGCTCAATGATGAATACGTAGAAATGAAGAATATTTATTACCTACGTGTGAACCAAACAGTTCAGCCAGAGCAAGAAGGCAACGAACAGCCAGCAGCACAGAATGATATTTCACTCGTGAAGCTTGGTTGTGAGTTACATGGTCCTACTGACCAAATGCTCATTAATCGCAGTCAGGTTATCTTCTGGGAAAACCTTAAGACTGACGGACAAGTTGCTAACGCAGTTAAAGACTACGTCGCAGCTAATCCAAATGGTCAAGACTGTAATGCACAGCAAGATCAGCCAACCAACCCAGCTGGCAGTACACAGCCAACTGAAAACGAATAATCCTTACGGACTTTCGAGAAGAACCTCCGCATACGCGGAGGTTCTTTATATATGCTTTGTTTTGGCCCAGAGCTCAACTGCCAACCTGACACATAAAGCCAGGCTAAGACCGAGTGCTGCTAGCAAACTCCAACCAGCAAAATCGGGTGACCACGTAGGACTGGCAAAATCAAATTTATACAGAGCATCAGGGATGGACTTTTCTTTTTGACCACGATCAGAAACATATTTTTCAATACATGGTACCCTGTTGCGTCCAGAAAAATCAGCTGAATTCTGCTTTTCGCAGTAGTCTTGCGCATTGACGTATATTTTCTCGTTAATCGCAGCTACTCGTTTTTGCTCAGCGCTCACCAGACGATCATAGGTGTGTTTTAGCTGGATAGGCGGATACACGCTGGTTCCCGTAGATAAGCTGGTATTCATGTGTGAATGAACATATTCACGGAGCATCTGTAGTGACTCCTCTATGCCCTCGCCTGATTCATCAGCGGCAAACACGTTATCACGGAGCTCCAGTGCCCTAATATTATTAGCCCGTAAGCTGATTGCAGCTATCAACCAGATAACGAGAACAAGTATGAACATGGATTTAATACTTATCGAGCGAAGTGGCCGCAGATAATGATGCCAGGCGCGCTTATTCATGATTCGAGCGCCTTAAATCGTTGGGTCGTTATAAGTAAACCAGCGGCTGCCATCATGAAAAAGCCTACGTAGAAGATGTGCTGGGTTGCAAAATACTGACTGAGTATATATAGCTCCAGCCAGACAAGGCCTTTAGTGAAACTACTGAATGATTCCATGGTAACAAGATACACAATTCTGAGCCCGGGGTGAGAGTCTGCTGCATCATACATGCCTTTGGTATAAGGAATCCTGTGGCCAACTGCAGTGATATCGCCCACAACACTCACCCCAAATGCAGTAAAAATGTTTTGTACGAATGGTCTTATCAGGTGTACGAGAGCGGTTCCAACGGCTGATACCTGCAGCAGTAGTTTTCCGCGCCGATTATCGACCAGCTTGCCAATAACGGTGGTGGCAATAATAGCAGCGAGAACACCGACCGACACAATCCCGCCTATCTTGAGGTATGAGCCGCTGGCAAAGAGCGAAACCGTAAGGAACAACGGCCAAAACATGAGTCGCATTGTATTTTCAATACCGACAAAACCATATGAAAAAAGATCTCGAATCATAGGACGTATAGCCAAACTTCTAAATTGAAGTTGTTGCTTTGTTTTAACGGGTTCCATGGTGCGTAGTAGTGGAATAAAGCCAAGAATAAGAATTATGCCGGCTGCAACGAACATTATCCTGTCGCCAAACAATACAGCAATGAGACCTCCCAATATTGGTCCTGCAACGCCCCCGACACGCTCCCAAATGAACATGGTACCGAGCTCTCTGCCTTCGCTTATTTGATGTTTTACTTTGGAAAAATCTACGTGGAATGCTATAAAAAAACCACTGTTAGCAAAAGCTAATAATACCGCCGGGAGTAAAACTGAAAATCGGTACGTGGGTAGCAAAATAAACGAACCGAGCGCTAGTACCAGCAATATATTGCTCATCATCATGGAATGCTTTGGACCCCAGCGTGCTACGACATAGCCAGCTGCAATATCTGCCAGTGAACGCATCAAGAACATGACTGCAAAAAATAATAGAATCTCCGAAACACTGTATCCGTACTGGATTAAATAAACCGGTATAAAAACACCGATTATAGACAGCGCTAAACTGCGTAACATCATAGCAATATATATTTCGCCAAGCTGACTAAGCGTCATACGGCGCCATGGACTGCCGCGATCACGAATAAGATGAATGAATTTTTGTAACATTTTTGTTTGGATTATCTAACTAGTGAAGTGTACCATACTTACATGCACATTTTCTTCTCTGGTATCGGCGGTACAGCCATAGGCCCACTGGCACTAATCTCTCAGCAGGCTGGCTACACAGTATCTGGTTCTGATAAGCAAGATTCCAACTATATTGACCATCTGAGAAACAAAGGTCTCACCGATATACGCATCGGTCAAACACAAGAAAACATAGCTCACGTTCACGCCCAAAATCCGATTGATTGGTTTGTATATTCGTCTGCAGTCACCATGGAGCAGCCAAATTCTGAGGAATTAGTGTTTTGCAAAATGGCTAAAATTAAAGCCACCAAACGCGACGAGTTTTTAAATCATCTCATATTCAAGAGCGGTCAAAAGCTGATTGCCATTGCCGGGACACACGGTAAAACCACCACGGCGGCAATGACGGTATGGCTATTTAAAGAACTGGGAATACCGCTCAGTTATTCTGTCGGTGCCAAATTACCTTTTGGTGACATGGGAAGCTTTGACCCTGAAGCAGAATTTTTTGCGCTGGAAGCGGATGAGTTTGACCATAACTTTTTATCTTTTGAGCCGTTTTTGGCACTCATTACAGGTATAGATTATGACCATCATGAAATATATCCAACCCGACAGAACTACGAACACGCTTTTGTGAAGTTTATTCGCCAGAGCATGCACACGGTTCTCTGGCGTGAAGATGCGGCAAAGTTAGAACTAAAGCAGACGAAGTCGGTCGATATAATCCAGCCTCCGCGTAAAAATCCATACCGCTTGGTAGGAGAAGTAAATCGCAGTAACGCTCAGTTGGTTGTCGATGGGCTTTATTCGAAAAAAATTATACAACGGCCGCAGAATGAGCTTATTCAAATTATGAACCAGTTCCCTGGCTTATCACGTCGCTTTGAACGCATTGTAGATGGTTTGTACAGCGATTATGCTCATACACCTGAAAAGATACGCGGATGCCTTAAAACCGCGTTTGAGCTGTCTCAAAACGTTGTTGTCGTACACGAGCCCCTCACCAACCGACGGCAGCATTTTATACTCGATGAATATAAAGATTTATTCCTAAATGTGAAAAAATTGTATTGGGTGCCGAGTTATCTTGCCCGAGAAGATCCACGGCAGCATATTTTGACTCCGGATGAGCTGATAAAGCGTATGTCGAACAAAGAAATCGCTGAAGCGTCGCTGCTGGATGACACGCTAAAAGATCAAATCCAGGAACATGTAGCAGCGGGTGATTTAGTGGTATGTATTTCTGGCGGTGGCGGCGGGAGTTTGGACGAGTGGGTACGTCGCAACTACGCTGACTAATTGATTGCTGCGGCACCTTGCCTAAGGACTTCTACACTTCCGTCTACTATACGAATAATTGTGGAGGCTAACCGCCCTTGATAACTACCGCCGTTTACGTAAAAATCGACTGTATCGGCAAAGTATGCCTGTGCTTCATTTATTGTTTCGGCAGAAGGCAAACCAGTCAGGTTGGCGCTGCTTGTCTGTAAGACACCGGTGACCATAAGGAGCTGGCACAACTGAGGCTCAGCCGGTATACGCACTGCAAGCGACTTGCGTCCAAAATGCAGGTATTCAAGCTCATTACCGCACGGTATGATGACGCTAACCGGACCAGGCCAATAGCTCTTTGCTTGTTTCAAATCACTTGTAGCAAGCCCTAGCTCCTCTAGCTGCTCTATTGATCCGGCTAGTAATGTACCGGGCTCACCTGTTCGTCGCTTTAAATCATATAGTCTACGAATGCTGTCAGGAAAAGCTACGCTGCTGACCAGCCCGTATTGCGTATCGGTTGGCAGAACCCCTACCGCACCGCTACGTATAAGCTCTATCAACTCAGGGTTTTGCATATCAGTAAAGACGGGTATATTTTTCACCCGACTAGTCTACCATTAGTCGAAAAAACAACCTAGAGCTCTAGTGATTCGTCCGACAGCTCTCCATCATTCATAGAATTACTATCGAGTTCTTTGAGTGTTGCATCAAGCTCATTAACAGTTTGATCAATATCCTCAGCACTTGCAGGTTGTTCAGACTCTTGGCTAGATGCCGACGCATCTGTTGGTGGCGGCTGAACGGCGTTTTGATTCAGGTAAGCAACCACCGCTACTGAGACTAAGCCGACCATGACTACTACAGCCAGAACGATAGCAATCAGACTAGCCTTTGACGACTGTTTTTTCGATGCCTGAGGTGTTTCGGTTGGTGCTGTTTCAGTTGGTTCTGGCACGGTAGCTTTGTTCGTTTCGTCAGTCGGTGGATTGTCAGACTGAGGCGCTTCTACCGTCGGCTGTTCAGAAACGGGTTCGGATGGAGCCTCCACTACTGGTTCCGGCTGTACCGGTTCAGCCGGTTGTGGAGCAGCAACGGGTGCTTGGACATCCATAATTTGGCCGTTTTGAATATCTATTTCTGGGACTGGTTGGGGTTTTTTTGGCTCATCCATTACTGTTCCTCTGTATTGCTGACTGGGGTGTCTGGTGCAGTCCCTGCCGGTTGTTCGTCTGAAGGTTGTTCATCGGGTTTCGATTGCTGGCTAACTGATTGGCGAGTTGACTGAAGCGCTGGTTTGATTGCTTCACTGAGGTGCGCCTTGATTGCTTCCATCGCTTCACGCACGGCAGAAAGTGAGGTTCTAGCATCCACTAATGTGGCCTGGAAGGCTTCCGGATCAGCTACACAGTCTATGGCCGATAAGTCACCCAGAGCAACCTGGTAATTGGCTAGTTGCGCCTCATAGGCTTCAATAAGACTACTAAGCGTAGCTGTCTGCTCGCTCAACTGAGCCGTATCGACAGCACTTGCCTCAAGACGGACAGTTAATGTACTGATACGTGAGACAAGATTTGAATATTTCTGCTGGCGACCAGTTTGAATTCCCTGGACCCGGCCGCTGAGTGATTGTATTTTTCCTTGAGCGTTCTTGCATCGACTCTTAATCCGCTCAGTCTGGGTAGCGCTGAGATTGAGCTGTAATCTTTCTTTGCGCTCGGCATGACGGGTTGTTCGTTCAGACACACCATCCTCACCCTGTGTTTGTGCGGTAGGTGCCTGATCAACTGTTGTTGTCTGGACGGGACGATCGGCATTTTGCGCGTATACTGCTGGTGCTAAAAAAACAGCCGTGACAATAGATAATCCAATGAGTTTTAGCGTTGATTGCATGGCTTCATAGTAGCATAAGCATTTAACCAAGCGTGACAGTTTTGCCGCGTATGTTTACCAAGCCATCTTTTTGTAGCTGCGTGAGGACCACACTGAGTCTGTCATCCTGGAACTGCGCACGTAGTTGGCCACTTGTTGTTGGACCAGCTGTTAAAACTCGAATAATTTGACCGCGCAACTGCCGGTTTGAACCTTCGAAAACTGACTGTTTTTTGTAGTGCACACTCCGTGAGGCACTATTTCCTACTGTTTTTTTCAGGTACGTTCCGTAATCCATCAGTGCCCAGTACCATTCACGCGGCTGATTAGTATCTAGTGTTTCTTTAATAACAGGTGCAAGCTGGGTGTCGGAAATAGTCGGTTCAGATTCGAAATAATGATGAATAAATACGGTACGAATATTAGTTTCTATGAACACGAGCGGTTTGTTATAGCTATATACATATACCGCCGCTGCTGTGTTGGGTCCAATCCCTTTGCGCGCCACTAACTGTTCGACTGTCCAGATCAAATCATGAGTTAAGGCAACTGCGGCGTCATGAAGATATTTAGCTCTCCGGTTGTATCCTAAGCCATTCCACATTGAAATAACTTCGGATGTCTCGGCGCTCGCTAATACTTGAATGCTTGGGAAACGGGATATGAAGGCTTCGAATTTTGGGATAACCCGGTTCACTTGTGTTTGTTGCAGCATGAATTCAGACACCAGCACATAATACGGATCGCACGTGCCATGTGAAGTAACACGACGCCACGGCAAATCACGCTGATTATGCGCATAGTAGTCCCAAACTAGTGCTTTAAATGCTTCGTGATTCACAAGCCCTATTCAAACAAGTTTTAGTAGAAATACCAATTGTCGTTATTGGCTATTTCAGCAACACGGCTCAGTTCTACTCTGTTTTTTGTGGTGATACTAACGGCTACTGCTGTTAGTACTCCATCTATAGTAGTTCGATAAACTACGGTATCGTTATTAAACCAATAGATTGGATATTGAACGATTTGATCGTCAACTAATGTGTCTGATTTACGCGTATCTGGACTATACACTTCTAAGATTCCATCGTTCGTAATAACTGCTGCCTTGTTATCAGAAGGTGCATTTACGTAACTCATTTGGCGCGTGTTATCTGGATTTGTTTCCAGTGGCGTGAGTGTTTTAGCTGGCAAATTATACTGATACCATTCATCCTGGGCAGACACCGCTAATTGCTCATAACTATTTCTAAACAGTTTCCATACCTCGTCGTCAAATATTGTTTTTTGATCCGATCCATCAGGCTTAACTCGGTACAGCTTAGCCGGCGTACCCCCCTCGACAACTCCTGAAGGTGCGAAGAAAATTGATCCGTCAGCAATGTGCACATCGTTGAAGTAATTGCTCACGGCTAACGTGTCGACTGCACCATTTGCCGAATTATATACCTGCAGTTTTGATTTCTCAGCACTCTCATCACTCGAAGAGACAACCGTGAAAACGAACTGTCCACCAATCCAACCGTGCGGGATAATCTGATCAGCCAAGGCAATGTTTTTTGTCGTATTGTCGGCACTGTCTAGCATCAATAAGTTGTATGTTAGATTTCCTTGATCGTTGCGGTTGTTTGTGCGCGTTGAAATATACGCCGAGTGTGAGGAATTGGGCTGTTGGATAAGCACTAGGTCATCTGTTTCAAAACCAGAAGGTTCAAGCAATACCTTTTCTTCACTGCCATCGATATAACTTATCAAAATTGTGTAATCCGGTGCTACGTACGTATGTTTCTGAGAAGAGACCATGGTGATATCGCCAATGTCAGTTTTGGCGGTCGGGTTTTTCAGCTCAAGTGTCTTATAGCCTTCTGCGCTAAGTGTGATAACCACCTGATTCTCAACAGTGTTCGGAATAGTCAGCTTTATAAGTCCATTCTCGTCAGCATTTGCCGATGAATCACCGCGTGATGCCGTAGCTGATGCAACAGGCCCACCTGATACAACATCTTTTATAGACAGCGTAAACTGAACGCCAGTTGGTGTCAGGCTTCGATCACCAAGCGGATTACTTCCCCAGCCAATGGTTAATGGCTCGTCAATACTTGCGAAGGCTACCTTTTCTATTACGAGTTTCGAGTCACCGAGATACAGATTACCAAGCTCAGCATAGCCGTCCTGGTTTGTAGTTGCCGTCGTTTCACCGAGTCGCACCGTGGCATTCGGCAACGGCTGACCGGTTGTCGCGTCCTTGATTACCACGCTGCTGCTGGCACGGACCCCCAACGCGTTTAAAGCCTTATAACGGTAATTTGGCGCAGCAATGAGGAACGCCATCCCGGCTAACAGAATCAGTATCAGACTCCATATAATAAATTTTTTAGATATACGGAAGTGCTTCTTCTTTTTGTCAGATTGAATTGTTTTAAGCGCTTTATCAGAGGTTTCATTAGGAATGTCGTCAGATTCTTTTTTGACTATATCTTTTACAGCTTTATCGACGGCCGGATCATCTATGTCTTCGCTCACTGTTATCTGCTTCTTCGGTTTAGCGGGCGCTTTTTTCTCGGTCTTCTCGGTGATTACCTTTTCAGTTGTAACCTGCTTTTTTACTGGTTCGGGGGGCAAGGTATCTGTAGGTTCATCCGTGACTTCAGGTTCCGTAGCCTCTTCACCAGGTTCATCTTCAATTGCATCAACTGCTTCTTTAAGTTCATCGTCAGTTATATCATCGGTCTCATCACCGTCTTCAGGTGCTGCCGATGCGATAGGTTCTTCATCTTCTGTATCATCAATGTCTACCAGCTCGTCATCGTTTAGTGGCGGCGTATCTCCAGCCGCGCTTGCGGTGTCGGGTTGATCTTTGGTATCAAGCCCAGCGATCACTTTATTGAGTTCCTGCTCAAGCTCTTCTGGTGATTCGCCGTGGTCAGTAACGTCTATTTTTTTCTCAGATGGAATATCGGTATCATCATGCGAAATCGGAACGATTACCTTTCGCTCTTTAGGAGCGCTGGTATCAGTTGGGAGTTCTGGAGCAGTTGTATGATCATCTGGCTCACCACTATCCGAGCCGGAACTGTCAATTATACGAATTTTTGAAGACTTGATGGCTCCGGAAGTATTCTGCGGGGGTTCATCAGGCAAAGACGGGTCAAGCATTTGCTTCACCTTCTCTTCAATATCTTTATTGCGAGGATTCAAATCCTCGGATCGTTCATTTGTTGGCATACTGCTTATCCTTATGTAGATTTTATCAAATCTACCGCCTATCCACTATTTATCGCGGACTATTTTGATTTACGCTTACGTTTCTTGGCTTTCGAATTCGTGGTTTTCTTCTTAGTGGGCTTTGACTTCGTAGTGACGGCTGGGCTTACTACCGGTTTTGTTTTAGGCTTTGTTGGCTCTGGAGCAGGTTCTTCTGGCGGTTCAGAGGTATCTATATCATCGTAGGCACGGAAGGACCACCACACGAGTGCTGCCGCAAAGGCGACTAGCAATATCAACCCCGCAACTGTCCCATAAGTAGTAGTGTTCGTCTGAGTTTCTGAGGGTTCAGCAGTACGTGTCGAGGTCGACGTTCCTGGGTTTTCAACTCCAAGGACCTTGAGCCTATCGGTTGTCGGGAAACTTTGTTGGCCATTAGTGGTCGAAGGTACTGGCTGCAGATTAGATCCACCAGTCTGTAAGTTGGTTCCGACACCAGCCTGCGGGTCACGCGTCGTTGGTTGAAAATCATTAGCATTGTTGGCCGGGTACATATCCATTAGCATGTACTATAGCAAAATAGGTGTTTGTTACCAGCAAATACGCTATTACTACTGTGCGGCTGCTACATTTTCAGCAATTTTTAGCCGGCTCCCTAATGTACCTACACCGTTTGAAGGCAGTATATAGAGCTGTCCCGCTCTCGTTACCAAGATATAGTCATCACTAAGCCATCCGTACGGAGTGTATCGGGTATCCGTTTCGATCACGTTTCCATCATCTGCAGTTTGGGTACCTACGACTAACTGGCCGTCTGACTGCCTCCATAGCGCATTTAATCCACCTGGCGATAGATAGTACACGGGGTATGATTCGCTGAAAGCTTTGTTACTTGTTTCTTGATTTACTAAAGAACCGTCCTTAAACGCCATTAGTTCTGGCTTCTTGGGCCCATGGTAGCGAATGATGGCTGCTTGCGGACCAGTTTTGATTAGCTCAAAACGAGGATTCTGGTCTATGACTGCCTCGTATGTTTGTAGGGTCACTGGTGCTTCCGATGAGCCATGCAGAAAATACAATCCGTCTTCTTTATTTGCCACTACATCAGCGTACGGTGCTTTAATCCACGATTTAGCATAGAGTACACCACCGGCAACAATAACGTTCCGTGAATAGTTTTCATAGGCAGCACTCGCATCATTACTCCCGACAGATGCATTCTGATCAACAATGAGATTTTGTCCGCTTTCGGCACTGTAGCGCATCAACGCACTCCGGCTCGCCCCCCATACTTCCTTCTCTGCTCGTGTGACCTTGTAGTGCAGTTGGTGACCAGACCACCCTGTAATTTCATAGAAACTGTCGTCTTTGCCGCCAATCTCGACCGCTTCATCTGTCTCGGTGTCTAGGACAAACAGCTGCTGGTCGCCATTTTTAAGCACCATATGAATCACCATGTAACGCCAATCTGCGCTAGCCTTTATTTCAACCGTGCTAGCAGTACTCGTCAGCTCGGTCATTACCCGCTCTTTCGATGTACCATCAAGCTGTGCTTTATACAGTTCGGTTTTATTCTGTAGAAAATATACGTTTCCTGAAGGTACCAACTGGAATGTATTTGCCGCGACGACTTGCTGGCTTACCTGAATAGTTGCTTCGAGCTGATTGTAACCTTCACTCGTAAACAGTGCCTGCGCCTCTAAGGTCTCAGAAGGAAGGACGATTGTTGCCTCGCCCTGATCATCTGTTATAGCAGTACTGTCGTTCGCAGCAATACTCACATTAGCTATCGGTTTTCCAGTAATTTTATTAATCACGTTTATAGGCACCAGCCGGCCGTTTGCTTTGAGAGCAAATTGCTGCGGCGGATTGGTTTCAGTAAAACCAATGGTTATGGTTTTGCTATCAGACTCATAATAGTTTTTGGAAATTTGCATGTCGGTAACTCCCGTTTTAATGGAGTTGAACGTAGCAACACCCGCCGCATCTGTTTGAACCGTGCGGTCGAATAGTTTTACCGTAGCATCAGAGACAGGTACTCCAGTCTGGTGGTCAATAATGGCAATCTTAAAATCCCTGCGCACTACCAGACCCGCCACGCTGTATCTGCTCAAAGGTATGGAAGCTGTAATGATGACCGCTAGGAGTAAGGAAGCTGGCAGTGTCTTTCGGCGATTATGCCAGAACCAAGCAAGTGCTTGTTTTATTTTTGGAAGTACAATCGGCTCGTCTTCTTCATCATCTTCGTACGACTCATCATATCCGTCACTAATCTCATTGCTGGTATCATCTGGTGCTTCTTCTATTGCGGTAGTATCCGTGTCGAGTAGTTCTTCTGGTGCCCGTTTGGATTTATCATCTTTCATGGTATTAATTTACTTTTAGAGTTTTTAGAATCTGTAGGATTCCTTGGCCAATTTTAGTAGTTGGCAAATCACTATTGACCCCTACCCGGTTTGTACACTCTCCGTCGCATGCATAAAACTGCACGCTAATAATCGGATCAATTTTTTGAATATCTACCTTAGGAATCGCCTGGCCTTTTTTGTAACCAAAGTCACCGCTTATATAAACACCGTCGATGAGCGAACTGCTCGCTGAGTCTGCAAAGCTCAGATAGCTGACGTAGGTATCACCGCGCTGGGCAGACGATGGATTGGAATAGGTAATCTTTTCTGATGCTATCACCGCAACGGCATTGCCTGCCTCAAACTCAGGTAGCTTAGAAGATGACTTACGAATTGTAAGAACAATAACCCCGTTCGTCCCTCCATCAACGGTGGGCAACTCTAATTGAGGTGAAGTAGCTGTTAACGTACCCTCCCCAGAATCTTCTTCCACCGACCAGTCAACCGGGTGCTCAAAGCCAAGAAAAAAACGCAGCGATGTATACATTTCTGTTTCTTCTGTAAGTGTTACTTCGGCCTCAACTGGTTCTGGTGCTGGTGCTGGCCGTTCGGTCGCAGACTGCTGAGCGGGCACTTCAGAAGATTCGCTACTTAGTAAAATGAAACTAAATCCGGCGATAGCAACAATAACAACCAAGCCTATTACTGCAATTAGAGCTATTTTCTTATACCGAGCTTGTTGCTCAAGTGTACTCACAGCTGCTGATGGTGGCTGGTCATTTATCGGCACATTGATAGGCCGCTGGGGCTGATCTTCAGGGTTTTGTACGTATTTGAAAGGATCGTCCATAGTACCCCTAGTATACTGAATAAGCTTAATCTGGTCACCCTCTTAGGTGTGCTGGTTTATGTTTCGGTATCGACTTGGATTGAAAGCTCGGTCAATTGATTTGAATCAACTGTACTTGGCGAGTGCATCATCAGGTCAACGCCAGATCCGTTCTTTGGAAATGCTACTACCTCTCGGATATTGTCCTCATTGGTTAACACCATAAAAATGCGGTCTAGGCCAAAAGCACATCCAGCATGTGGAGGTGCCCCGAACTTAAAGGCGTTCAAAAGTGCGCCAAATCGTGACTCAACGTACTGCTGGTCATAACCAAGCACACCAAAAGCCCTGTACATAACCTCTGGATTGTAGTTTCGAACAGCACCTGAGCATATTTCATATCCGTTCATCACCATGTCGTACTGGTCTGCGACGATTGCTAGCTTATCTTCAGACTCCAGCGCATCAAGTCCGCCTTTTGGCATAGAGAACGGGTTATGACCAAAATCTATCCGACCGGTTTTTTCATCTTTTTCATAGAATGGAAAATCAACTATCCAAGCCAAAGCCACAGTATTCGGATCCTTTAGACCGAGATCATCCCCTAGCTTAGACCGGAGCGAACCAAGCACTTTGTTTACTCGCTCCCGCTGATCTGACCCAAATAAAATTGTATCGCCATCTTTAGCGCCAGTTTTCTCCACGATAACTTGCAGATGTTCTTCGCTGAAGAATTTGGCAATTGATGATATGGCTTTTCCATTTTCTACCGTCATATACGGCATACCACCAGCACCCCCGCCCTTGGCGTGCTCGGTAAGTTTATCAATCTCAGAACGACTGAACTGCTTTGATACACAGATAGCCTTTACGACACCATCAGCATTTATGGCACCTGTAAATACACCAAATCCACAATTGGCTAACTCTTCTGTTAAATCAACCAATTCCATGCCAAAACGGAGATCTGGCTTATCTGTACCAAACCTATCCATGGCCTCGGCATATGGAATGCGGGGAATATCCTCGGTAGATAGTTTTAATTGACCAAAATCAGTTACCAGATTTTGTATGAGTGGTTCCATTTCGCGGCGTACTGTTTCACCATCATCAACAAATGACATCTCTAGATCTAACTGGTAAAAATCACCGTAAAGTCGATCGGCACGCGGATCCTCATCACGAAAACACGTTGCTATCTGATAGTAACGAGGAATACCCCCTACCATGAGAAGTTGCTTAAACTGCTGTGGCGCCTGAGGCAATGCATAGAATGTGCCCGGATGAACACGTGATGGGACAAGGAAGTCACGAGCACCTTCTGGGCTAGAGTTGGCTAAAATTGGTGTCGTTATCTCTATGAAGTCATGCGATTCCATATATATCCGCAGGTAGGTATAGTATTCTGCCCGACGCTTCAACATACGCTGCATTTTTTCACGTCGTAGGTCTAGGTAGCGATATTCCAAACGGCGTTCTTCGTTGGTTTGTTGCGATTCGTCTATTGAAATCGGCAAAGGCTCTGACTTGTTCAGAATAACGAGATCCGTCACATCAAGCTCAACCGACCCTGTTGCCAGATTTGGGTTTTTCAAATCTTCAGCACGCTCAGTAACTGTTCCGGTTGCTTTTATGACGTATTCATCACGTAAGCTTTCGGCTTCTTTGAATTCGTTAGAGTTGGCATCGACAGTTAGCTGCAATATGCCGGCATGGTCGCGTAAATCAATAAATATAAGGCCGCCATGATCTCGTCGAGAATTAACCCAGCCCTGTACCGTGATGGACTGGCCGACCATATCCTTGGCGTCTATGGTAAGTGTTCTTGTCATAAATATCTCCGATTTAGTTTGAAGCAACTCATAGGGTCATAGGCCTCGTAAACGCTGCGTTTACGCGCCGACCCGTGAATTCATATTTAGTAGTGCTGCCTGCATATCTATACGTATTATAAATTATCCCTGTATATATGCGAACTATTCAATCGGGTAAAACCTTTCGGCTCGTTTTTTATGTATTCGTTTCTGCTCATACATATCTTTATCGGCCCGCGTCATAACGGACTCAAGACTATCATTCGGGACAATAAATGCCATACCAAAACTGAAGGTAAAAGGAATCTTAATTTTCTCGAGTAACCGTTGGAAGTCGATACTCATATGAGGGTTATTATCAAATTCTCGAGCCAGTTCCCTATAAGATATTTCAAGTGCATGACGCATACGCATCTGGAAATTATCAGCAGCGTTCTCATCCATATCATAAAATATGCCGACGAACTCATCTCCGCCTAATCGATATAATGTATCTCCGGTCCTCAGTTGAGATTTAATGCCGGCCACACTTTCCTGGAGAAATCTATCCCCTGCAAAGTGACTAATCGTATCGTTTACTTCTTTTAAGAAGTCCACGTCGCCTATCCCAATAGCTATCCGAAACCCGGGGTTTCGGTTGACTCGTGCCAGCGCCGCGTGTAAATCTTCTTCAAACTGTTTTTTCCGCTCAAGTCCCAGTTCGTCATACATAAGTTCTTGATTTTGAGTTTCTAGGTGAATGAGCTTATCGACAAGCTCAGGATCTTCATAGGCTTGGCGAATTCGCCGTTCTTTTGCCAACATAAACGCTAACTGGGTTGCTGCCTCTTCAGGGGTTTCATTGGTTGCAAGAGCCGCCTCAGCTAAAAATAGAGCATCCGTAGACTGCTCTAAGTGCTCAATGTACAAGTATGATTTATCTTTTTCCATCACGAGCGTAAGACTATAAGGCCTTTTTAAGCCTGGTGCAATAATAAAATTACATCTTATTTATCGAGTTCAATTGTCTCAATGTCGTCCGTCAACGGTTCATGCTCAGTACTTTCTGCTAACAATGCGTCGCCATCGACCTCAACCTCATCCGCATCCGGGTCTTCTTCTGCGGCAGTAACAGGTTGAACCGGTTCTGTTTCTTGTGCGGTGCGTTCTTCGTGTGTTTTTTGAGCTTCTAAGGCTGCAACGGCGCGCAGATTATCATAGGCATCAAATTCATCCTTAATGGGTTGCCCTAGTAGTGCCTCAAAGATATCTTCACTGCTTATGATGCCGGTAATTTCTTCAAACTCATTCACAACCATAAATAAGTGGTGGTGAGTTTTGAGCACCGCCTGCAGCGCATCATGGATCGTCTGATCCTCATGTACATAGTAGACTTCTTGGCGCATCAACGATTTAACGTTACTGGATTTGTGTGCCCGGACGAGATCTTTCAAGTAAAGCGTGCCGACAATATTGTCTTGTTTGCCATCATAAACTGGAAAGCGTGAAAATCCAGAGGCATGTAGTTCGTCCAAAATAATAGGCCCAAGATTGTCATGAAGCGAAACCATGCGAATCTTACGCCTCGGAATCATACGATCCCGGACAAGTACATCGCTCATGAGCAGCGCATGTTTTGCCAGATCAATCTCTATGGGGTCAATCCTGTTACCTGGCGATTGCTCCTGCTGCTCAAGTAAATCTACTAAGTCGTATTTGTCATATAACCCGGTATGAATATGTAGCGGCTTGAATCGTCGAATAAGCCGTACCAAGCGGTCTACTATTGGATGGAGCCAGCTTAGTAAGCGGCCGAGTACCGGCGCCAGGATTGCTGCCAACTTTTGACTGGCCACGGATACTTTAGCTGCCGGGATCCAGACAAGGCTAAACCACAACAACAACGCACAAGCACTCAGTGCGAACCAGAGTGGTGTGTTCCGGCTCACAAGTACAAAAAAACCGGCAGATGCTAACCCGGTACATACCCATAATAAGGCTCTCAGACTGTGCCCGTAGCTGGTAGCTTTTATGAGGCCAGCCGCAATAGTATCGCCCTCGCGAGCTCTTCGCTTTAATTCCTTCAGGTTTACCGATGAGTACGTACGCTGCAAGCTGACAGTTACAATAGATAATGCTCCGAGCATATAAAGCAATAACGTTTCCATACCCTCATGGTACTATATTTGATGTAAAAGGAGTTATTCGTGAGCAACCGATTTTTTATTATTGTTTTGGTTCTATTAGTCGGAATTTTCGGCTTTATAACACTAACTAAAGATGATGGCGAGTCGAACCAGCAACAAGTTGCCGTCGAACCTACCAGTCATGTCCAAGGCGAAGGTACTACGGGGGTTACACTGGTTGAATACGGTGATTTTCAGTGTCCTGCTTGTGCGGCGTTCTTCCCATTAGTACAACAAGTCAAACAAGAATATGGTGATAAAATCACTTTTCAGTTCCGTCACTTCCCGCTAGTTCAGATTCACCGTCACGCGCTATTGTCTTCTAAGGCTGCTGAAGCAGCCGGAAACCAAGGCAAGTTTTTTGAAATGCACGATTTACTGTATCAGTCGCAGAGTAGCTGGACGAGCCTTGATGATCCAACCGATACCTACGTGAGTTTTGCCCAACAGCTTGAACTAGATGTTGAAAAGTTTCGCTCTGATATGTTCAGCACGGCAGTAAATGATAAAATCCTAGCAGATATCCAAGCAGCTAACGAAGTTGGCGCAACATCAACCCCGACATTCGTAATCAACGGCGAAAAGCTTGATCCAAATCCGGGTAGTCTTGAAGAATTCAAAACCGTTATTGACGCAGCCATCGCACAGCAAGAAAACCAGTAATAATGTACGCGCAACTATAGTCTTGACCTATTTAGACCTTTGAAAAATGCCCCGAAATTCGGGGCATAGACTAATTGCAACTGTACCTGGAACAACTAGTAGTTTATGAACTGCTGCCAACTCGGTCGGCGTGCTTTTGTTTGCATATCTTCCCTCTTTTTATTTTAAATGTTAGTAACGACCGGCATCCCGGTATCCTCCAATAAAACTGTGCTCTCGTTGTTTTACTTTTTTGTTTTTAACGACGGATGAATCGCTTTTATTTAGAGTTGCTATTAGTCTATGCAAGCACAAGCCGTATGTCAATAAATTTATAAAATAAGTGTTGCTAAGCCAAGAAACGCCATAAATCCGAGCACGTCCGTAGCGGTTGTGATGAATATCGTCGCCGAGGCGGCAGGGTCTTTACCTAATTTTTCCATAACCAGTGGCACAAGTGTACCGAAGACCGATGCAACTAAGAGATTGATTACCATCGCAACTGCTAGAATGAAAGCGATTTTCGGCTCATTGTTTAGTATCATCACGGCGACCGCCACTAGTACACCAGTAATCAAACCGTTGATAAGTCCGGCACCCATTTCATTCTTAAGCGTACGCCAAGCGGTCCTGAGTTCAATTTGTCTTAGAGCGATACCGCGCACTTGTACGGCCAGGGTCTGGGTAGCTGCATTACCACCCATACCGGCGACAATCGGCATATAAATAGCAAGCAGCACATAGGCTTCAAGGGTTTCCTCAAACAAAGATATAGTAAAGGCAGCTAAAAAGGCTGTTGCTAGGTTAAGTATCAGCCACTGGTAGCGGTTTTTAACCTTACTCCGGGCGGTGTCAGTAACACTTTCTTCTTGGCGGATACCTGCAAAATCGTACAGTGACGATGCTTGGTGTTCCTGGATGACTTTTAAGATATCGTCAGAATATATAATACCCAGCACATTCTTAGCATCATTTAATACCGCAACCTTACTGTGCGGATGTGCCCGAAATTTCTGGAGTACTTCATCGTGAGATGCTGCGTAGGAAATAGTTGGTAAACGCTTAATATAGCCTTCTATTTTATCGTTGGGCCTTGCCAAACCGAGCTGATGGCCGGGTACAAAACCAGCTAATTTATCTTCGTTTTGAACCAAAATAACTGGCAGCCGGCCGGTTTGTTTTTCGTGCTGCTTCAGCTTGTGGGCCACGTGTGACATAGTGTCGTCGACATGCACCTGCACATAGTCCAAGGTCATTAGACCAGCCGCTGTATCGGGGTCAAACTCCAGCAGAACTGAAAGCGAATCTTTTAGCTCCCGGCTAACCAGCTCCAATATTCGCATGCGCTTGTGCGGCGTTAATAGCTGCAATATATCGGTTGCATCATCCGGGTCAAGCGCCTCGACGATAGCTACTGCATCTGCGTCCGGCAGATGCTGCATCAAATCTTTTTTAACGGTTGTAGTTAATGACTGCAGCAGCTCAACTCGTTTGGATGGCTCAAGTTCAAGGAATAATTTGGTGCGGCTATCTTTACGGAATAAAATATCCGCCATTGCGATCGGATTAATACTCAGTGAATTGATTGTTTTGCTAATTTTGTTCATGGCTTATTAACCCAAAGTATATATGACAATTCCTAATATGGTTAGAGCCTGAGGAGTGTGCTGGTTTGAAGCATGAGCATAATTGTTTTATACTCACATGTAAATAGGAAGACAAACATGGATCATATTTTTTCTGAAATTAGCTTACTAATCGCTTTCAGCGCAGGTGTTGCACTCATTATGCGCCGCTTCAAGCAGCCGCTCATCATCGGACATATCATTACGGGTCTTATTGTTGGCCCATCGGTTCTTGGCCTGGTTAAATCACCAGAAACCGTATCTCTTCTAGGTGAATTCGGGATAGCCCTACTTCTCTTCGTAGTTGGCCTGGGCTTGAACCCGAAAGTTATTAAAGAGGTTGGAAAAGTGTCAGTGCTCACAGGCGTCGGGCAGGTTCTGTTCACGGTCCTTTTCGCTACTATTTTAACGCGCGCGCTTGGTTATAGCCCTATTGAGTCCCTGTTTATATCTGTCGCCATGGCGTTCAGTAGCACCATCATCATTCTAAAAATGCTCAACGACAAAAAAGATCAAAACAAACTATACGGAAAGATATCGATCGGTTTTCTTTTAGTGCAGGATATTCTGGCTACGCTTGCGCTTGTCATTGCTTCAGCTTCCGGCCAAGGCGGCTTAAGCGTATCTGAGCTTGGCCAGCTCGGCCTGAAGGGAATACTTATTGTCGTGCTTGTATTGGTCTTTGCTAGGTTTGTACTTCGCCCATTAACATCATTCTTAGCGCGATCACAAGAAATGCTATTCTTATTTGCTATCGCCTGGGGCTTCGGTGTCGCTACTATTTTTTACGAATCCGGGTTTTCGCTCGAAGTCGGTGCACTGTTAGCAGGTGTTGCCTTGGCAAATATGACCTACGCTCAAGAGGTTGCTTCACGCTTGCGGCCACTGCGAGATTTCTTCTTGATCGTATTCTTTATTGCCCTTGGTTCACGCCTAAACCTAGGTAACTTCCATGAGCACTTGCCGGTAGCGCTCGTCTTGTCGTCACTTGTGCTTATAGGTAATCCAATTATCGTAATGACAATTATGGGGCTGCTGGGCTACACCAAGCGCACAAGTTTCAAGTCAGGACTAGCAGTAGCGCAAATTAGTGAGTTCTCACTTATTTTCTTGCTCATCGGGCAGCGTAATGGTCAGATAAGCGATGATGTTCTCCTCACTATGACCATAGTGGCATTGGTAACTATTGCCATCTCGGCCTACATGATTATTTATGCTGATAAGCTTTATGTGTTATTCGAACGCTATCTTACCTTGTTTGAACGCAAGAAAGTAAAAGAAAAGGATGACCGCAACCGGCAGTACGATGCCATCCTGTTTGGGTACCGTCGCGGTGGTAACGAGTTTGTGAGAGCACTCAAAAAAATTGCCAATAGGTTCTTGGTTGTTGATTATGACCCCGATGTCATTGATGAACTTGAACGTAAAAGAATTCCATATCTATATGGTGATGCGAGCGACCCCGAACTATTCGAGGAGGTTGATTTAACCAAAGTGAAGCTTATTGTCTCGCTCGCCAGCGATTACAATACCAATCTGCTACTCTTAAAGCGTTTTGAAGAAAGTAATCCGAACGCTGTGATTATTTGCCACGCCGACAATGCCCATGAAGCAGCCGAATTCTACGGATTGGGTGCGAGCTACGTTATGCTACCGATGTATATTGGAAGTGAAAAAATTAGCTCATTCATCAAGAAAAGTGGTTTCAGTAAAACTGAATTTAAACGTTTCCGGGAAAAACATATTGAATATTTGCGCACTCACTATGAGACTGATCCGGTAGACGTTGTCGACTCCTAATCATTCCGTAGTCGGAGTGTAGAGACCGTGTGCCCTGGCATATTCCACAGCTGCCAGCGGCATTTGTTTTGGACGGTGGGCGCGTTTCAACTGCGCTCTAATACGCGAACTACTAATGTCTTCTGCTTTAGGCTCCACAAACCTGTACGCAAACGGTAGATTAAACTGGATACGCAGGTTATCGAGCTTTTTAATAATTTCTACCTGCGAATGATATCTAGCGCCAATTAATAACTCGGTACTCTCGGCCAGTTCTTCAACATAGGGCCACTCAGCAATATGATCAATCATGCGCAATATGACGTCATCACCAAACATCAGACTCAATACAGCTCCCTTAAACCGGTGCTGCAGAGGAGGCAGCGTATCACGCGGGGTAAACCGGGCCTGGTTCGATAAAATACTTCCCAGCCTGGGTTCATCGGCAATAGCCGCCGCAACCATGCCATGACGATGCTCCAGCGCTCTTACGCCTTGCTTACGTCGGGGTCGTGGCTCTACCAGGAAATAAACCTTTTCAAGTCCAGCGTCTAGCCCGCTATGGGCAAAAGCTAAGTGCCCATTGTGTATTGGGTCAAACGTGCCGGCAAAAATTCCTACCTTTTTCATAAGTAATGCTCATTATACAGAGCATGCAGCGATTATCCGTAAGCTAGCTTATAGCCTGGGTGGGCCGTTATGCTGGCTGCAGTGACCTAAGAATTGACTGACCTAGACGCTGCACAAGATGTCCGTACCAATTACTCCCTGAACTGCCGCTTCTTGGCAATTCTAACTTATGAGAGACGATGGATTTTTGTTGAGATGAATACTGAGACTCATATTCACCGCGCAAGAAGACCACTCGCTTAATAATATGCTGATGAAGAAAACGTATCATTTCGCTGTCTTGTGGCTCTATGTCGAGTAACTCCATGAGTTCCGCGTATAGTTCAGTGACTGTGTTTTCTACCAGTTCCTCGCCAGTCTCGGAGTCGTGATCTATAAGCAGAGTGGGCTCAATGTTGGCAATTCTAGATGCAATAGTGTCCATGATTATCTCCGCCCGCCCCACTTGAGTCGGTGGCAGCTGGTCAAAACGTTCATGTTCTTGTAATGGTAGTGGTTCTTCTCGCACGTCAAACTCTTCCCCTGCGTTCTCAACGTCAGTCTGCAGCTGCTCAATGTACGTTTGAATGAGTACATGCGTCAGCGTCTCTTCGCTCGTTGATTCTGCAAGTTCTACCTCATCATAAACTTTATTTGCGTCATCTAGTTCCATAATCCGCTCGGTGTCGACCAAGACTTCCTGTTGAGGAAGTTCAGTCGTTTCAAGTGTATTCGTGTCTGTTAACGGACCAATATCTTCCAGTGCTATCGGTTGCATATTTGCTGGTTGGCTAACTTCTGTGAGACCCGGCATCTCATAGTCTACCGTGGCTTCGTGGTCTACGTGGGTTTCCTCTGTAGTTACTTCAGGCTGTTTGCGCTCTAGGCTCACACGTGAAACTTCCATAGGAGAAGATGGCTGGATAACTTTCTGTATGCCTTTCACCTGCGCGGGTATCGGAGCTTTAGCGCGTTCTTCAAGAATGGGGGCAGTTTGCAGGGGTGGTTTTACTTCAATACTGATTACGCTTTTCTGCATATCAGATAGCGCCATCTCATATGGAACGGCTGTTTCATGAATAGGCGGTGAGACTGTACGTTTACTGGGTAGTGGTGTCTCAAGTGCTTGTTGAGAAGTTACCTGTTTACTCAACGCTTCTTTGGCGGCAGGCTTGGCTTGCTCGACTGCTTTATCTGACTCTTTTAATTTTTGAGCTGCCAGCAGCTCACGTATTGTCGGTTGAACTGTTTCAGTTTCTCGATCCATTTTAATCTGAGCGTATAACTCTATTCCTGCTGCACCCATACTAGCTAAAAAACTACAATCAGCTGGATTTGCTCCCGTTTCAAACAATACATTCATATCCGGATGGGCTACAATGTCTTCAAGTCGGGGCATGGTAAGTGCTTCTGAACTCTGCTCCGTATTATTCTGTATTCCTGGACCCACCATATACCTACGTTTAGCCTTCTTGCTGCTGCGTTAATTTAAGCTCAACCATTGCTTTGATATCCTGTGGTGATAATTCCAGCAAATGACTAGCGCACCTGCCAAGCCCGTAACGAACGCTGCCGCTTGCTCCCATCATTTCCAGCTGCTCATCAGCTACTTCAGTCAGGCCGCACTGATCCAATAGAAAATCAGCTAGCTGTTCCTGCTCAGCAGTTAATTCAGGATTTGTCGGATTTCCCTCTGTCATTCCCCTCATTATACCTGACACCCGTCGTCCTTCTAAGTTTTAGGAATTACCGCTATAAGTTTTCTATCTTGTTTACACGGATATTTTTTCGTGGGTTTGTCATAATAAATATAAATATCGAAACGACAAGTACGTAGCTTGGGAATAACAATGTTTCTATAGTCACCGTCTGCAGCGACAACAGTGCTAGCAACGATGCAATAGCTGCCAAACCCCAGAATGCTTTTGATTCTGAGGCCGGATCAATTAATAATTTTCGAATAGTTAAGAGCACTCCTATGGCGTCAACAGTAAGAGCTAGTAATAAACTCACTAAAGTCCCTTCTACAATGAACAGTAACGTGAAAGCAATCATAGCAATCACAAGAGCTACGATATCAAATCTGCTTTTTCCTCCCACTCCATACTTCAGCGAAAGCACTAAGATAGTGACAGGTCCTATCAGCTCACCAAAAGTAAAGTACGTGGCACCACCATCAAATAGCGCCGAGAAATAATACGTTCCGCCAAGCAGTGTCCATAACAGCCAGGAAATCCGCTCAGGTCGGGCGCTCCCTTTAATAATTTCGTAAATATACGGGACGTTAGCGCCAATAGAAACAATCAAAGATGTGACTGCAAATAGCTCTTTCATTTCTCAAGTATCTCACACAACGATTAGTTAAGTATGTGGACCTGAATAGTTTGGATGTCAATGCAATACAAGGCACTAGCGAAGCACGCACTAAGGCGTATTAATAATACGCCGCGGGAGTACTGCAGGTAGTAACGCAGTAGTGCGCGACAAGCAATATCAGGATTCTGGCTCTGCCAGAAATAGGATATTGCGCTCCATACTATTCAGCTGGGATTCCCTCGCAGCACTTGGTCATCATCTTACATTCTGGACAGACGAAGTGACCATGTACCGGCTCGATTGGGTAATGCCCGCAGTGGTCACAGAAGAACTCGGGTGAACGCTCATCAACTAACTCCTTGTATGTTTCATCGTCTTTGTTCATCCCGTTATAATCCATGATACTCCATTACATTTTTATATTTTTGAAGTACGTGGCAATTATCAAACGTTGTTTGTTGGCTGTAAATTATGTGAGTTCTAATGGGATTCATCCCAACTTACCTCCACTTTTTCGTTCACTGGTAAATGCAGGGCAGCTGGTGCAGTACTTGTTCACCTTGTTTTTATTGAACGCATAAATAATTGTTTTCTTGCCGCACTCTTTGCAAGGTCGTTCGGTATCTTTTAGGACGGTGTCTCCGGCTTCATAACCCAACGCTTTCTTAAGCTTTTCTCCCTCTTCGCCGCTTAAATTAACTCGTTCCAAACCACAGCTGCCAGCGCCGCAATAACCGCCGCCCGGAGCAGCCTTTTCAACACTTACCTGTAGCGCGAGTGCTTCCTCAAATCGTCCAACTGATTCAAGGTATGAAACCTGTCGCAGACCGTCCGCAGTGCGTTTATCAAAGATTTCCTCGGCAACTGCACTATCCTTCTTGGCAATGTCTAATAATAAAGCTTTCACAAAGCTCTCAACCAATTGTGGCGCCCGGCGCTTGTCAGTGCCAGCGCGGGCTAAGTCCATGATATACAGAGCAGTCATGTTTGCCTGATCAGCTAGCTGCTCCTGTCGGGCCTTGGCTTCAGTGCGAATGCTATCGTAATCTTTCTCAAAACCTGCTGGCACTTCTTCACCCATAAAAACATTCGTGCACCATTCCTCACTGGCTACTGTATCGAGCAACTCGACAAACTCTAGTAAATCATCCTCAACAATCAGCTGGCTACCGTGCAGCTGGGTCTTATCCATATCCGTTACATCAATGTCACAACGCGAAAGCGCCCGCTTAATAATGTCATGGGTGATATAGATTCCAGGCAGACCAATCTGTTCCTCTAGCCGGTCACCAGTAGACTCATCAAATGTGATATCACGGATCATCAGTTTTTCTATCTCTGGTACATACCCGTTGTACCCGCGGTGCTGGCCGGTTGTACTGTCTTCTTGATACTCGGCTATTGCCGTATCCGTACATTCGGAAATAGTTCTGATACCAATGCTCTCAAGTGCAAACCAACCAAGCTTCTTTACGAGTAGCGGCGTGGCTTCCTCGACTCGCTCATTGACGCGGCGGGCTTCTTCTTCTGCATTGTCATCAATGGCCGTCAGAGCATTTTCAGTCATCTGCCTGATAGACAGGCCGTGGCTGAAGAAATCTCCGGTTTCTGCATCAAAAAAATGACGTGAGGGCTCAAAGTATTCGGGCTTCTTTTTACGGTACCATTCGGCAACTAAACGACGGCAGTCCAACATAAGTCCTGCAAATGATTCCTTATGCTCAGGGCTGTCCTCACCGAATGTCTCAGCCGTATGTATAACAAATTCTGCCGTTGAAAGCGCATCTATTTGCAGGGGTCTTAGTTCGGGACTTCCCTGTCGTACAGCTTGCCTGGCTTGTTCTACGCGCAGCCAGGCATCTTGCCGGACATCTTGACGGGCCTGAGCAATTTCTGGCAAAGCGTCAGCTAATATATAGGGTTTTTGTTCTTTGGTTTCGCTATGTAGTGCTTGCATCGAGCTATTCCTTATCTCGAGGGGCAAACATCCATTGTTTGCTCTTGCTCGAGAGTCTTTAAAACTGTTCCAGGCTTGTCCCATGCGGGCTTCACTGTAGCGGCACTGCCGAGGATTCGCCGATGAACGGCTACCTCACTTCCAGTTATTTAATGTTAATTTTTTAGCTTAACTATGAGTCAAACGCATCTATCTAGTAGTATACGCCACATCGCTTACGCTATATGTAGTACTATTTACCATTTTACTGGGCAATACTGTTACACTTCTTTGATGGCAGGTATTGCATATGCTTCTTATGATTTATTGGGTTCCGCTTGCCAACCACACCACCTAGAGCTGGACGGTGTGCTGTGAAATTTCTGGCATTTTTCTTTGATCCTCGACGCAGCAGTGTCTACCGCAAACGCATAGAAGGATTTGCACTAGCGGCTGGAGTCGTCCAACCGCTTATAACACTGCCGCAAATCATCACAATTTATAGCAATCAAAGCGCCAAAGATGTATCGCTTCTAACCTGGATCGGCTACTTATTGTTTGGACTGGTTTTTCTTGTCTACGGGATTGTGTTTAAGCTCAAACCCATCTGGGTCGGCCAAATCATTTGGGTCACCATGCAAACCATTATAGTTATTGGTATATTGCTGTACCGCTAAAGCGGTTTTACGCCGATGTAAATACCCCGCCCAGACAAGCCCTGTGGGTCTTCTGTAAAAGTCAGGCCAGCAGATTCATAAGCCTGTCGGTACTCTTCGGTACTATGCATGGCTAGCCGATGCTCTTCGGTGAACTCAGCAACACCTTCTGGACTTTCAACCACGTGATGCATGGTTAGGATAGATACGTTGCCATCAATATTGTTATGGCCAGTTCGCGTAACTTTAAGCTGCATTTCAGGGAGCTCGCTCACATCGGTATGTGGTGGTCTGCGAGGGTCAAAGACGTCTGGCTGGAGCCATGGCTCAATTATCAGAACGCCTCCAGGTTTCAGGTGGTGAGCCATATTCATTACAGCCCGTTCCATATTTTTGTACGGGTAGACGTATCCAATAGAACTAAACAGGCAGGTGACAGCGTCGAATTTCCGATCAAGCTCGAAGTTTTGCATATCACCTTGAATAAATGCGACATCCGGCAGTCTTTTACGCGCAGCAACCAACTGGTCATTAGATAAATCAACGCCTGTAATAGAAAAAGTATCGACTAGGTACGATAGGTGCCGCCCCGTACCACACGCAACATCAAGCAGTTGGTTGCCGTCTGTTTTTGTATAGTGGCCTATAACATCCTTTAGTGCTTGAGCCTCGGCTTCATAATTCTTTCGGGCGTAAATGGCGTCGTAAACATCAGCAGACATCATGCTGTACGATTCTGTAGTTGGGTCTGGTGGACCGTTTTTTTCTGTCATACTCGGTAGTGTATCAAAATATGATTTAAATATGATTTAAATCATATTTTTTAACCTGTTGTCTGTATAGATTTTTATAAACTCGCTTCAAAAACACATACTCTTCCGACTAATTCATTTTCCAGCTGCCATATTCTACCTACTACTCCCAACGTTAGCACTAGGCCCGACATCAACTGGTTTCCCATGGACCGGCCGCGGAACAACTTATTGATAAACCGCATCTTGTTGGTGGTGGGTACCCCATCGGCTTTTTCATGGTGATGTCACGTCAATAGCACAACTTGTAAGCCAGCGAACCGAAAGTCGCAACTTCCTGGTTTTTTCATTTGTCATTTCCTATTTTTAACGTTAGTGTTCAGGCCCGACATCGGCTTTTTCCTGAAGGCTGCACGTCAAGCAAACAACTAATAGAGCTGAGGCCCAGCTGATTTCATTCTTTTTGAAATAAGAAATCCTGCCATCTTCAGAGCTGTTGTTTGGATTGACCAGTGAGCCCATCAAGAACACAGCCGGTCGGAGAGGTTTTGCCACACTTTTGCAGCCAAAAGTGTGATTTCATCCATTACCTATGTGAAGTGAAGCCTAGCCTCACTTTGCTTTAAAAGAATTCAGCGCGTCTAGGAATATCTGGTCGTTTGGCTGTTTGTTATGATCGGTATAAACAAAAAAGTAGGAATGCTCGCCTTGCTCCTTGCCTTTGATGGTGACTTTATTGACAGCCCCTTTTGAGCTTGTACCGATTTGGTTTTCAATCGGATTGGTCAGGTTGCATATAAAATCAACTCCCTCCCACTTGGACTGCCGGGGTGATAGCTTGTTCGCCTGCACAAGATTGTTCGTGCCGCCAACAGTAAATGTATGACATTGACGTGATAAATTACCGACTTTGAAGTATTCGTTAGATGCCTCCAGTGGAACCACGCGGTTAACAGCTATATTGGGCGGAAGCCTGTCTATGTACGCCGTCAGGTACCTGTCTGCTTGCTTATCACGCGTTGCCTGCCAGACAATGCCTGCTTGGTTACTCAAATTGATTCGCTTCACCTCCTCCCAATCACCTGGGAGCTGCATCGTAAACGTCGGTTCGTCTATTTTGTATTTATAGACATCATCACCAACCGTCTGCGACACCGATAGATTTTCGGTAGCGTCGGGTTCGCTTTGGTTGCGTAAAATATCGAGCGTTATTGCCAGCCAGCCCATAAGTACCAGTGCCATCGTTACGAATAGAACCTTGGCATATCGCTTCAATCGTTTATGGCGATGTTTTTTACGATAGTGGTATGTAGGCCGTTTTATATCCATGCAAAAGCCAGTACCACTAGACCAAGCCCTATGCGGTAGAAAGCAAATACTTCGAGTCCATTGCCAGCCAGAAACTTCAGCATAAACCTAATGGCGAACACCCCACTTACTAATGCACTGGTAATCCCGACCAAAAAAACAACTGACTCTTGTTGTATCTGAGCGGTAACTTCAGGGTCTAGTAATGTCGCTGCGGTGGCTCCAGCAATAATTGGAATTCCTAACAAAAACGAAAATCTGGTTGCAGCCACCCGTTCGAGTCCTAAGAATATACCGGCTGTGATAGTACTGCCAGAACGTGACACACCCGGCATAAGTGCCAATACCTGAGCGATACCGATACCCATTCCTTGTTTGGTGGTGGTTTTATCAAATGCTGTATGCCGTTCGCGTCTCGTGTAGTAATACTCAGCAGCCAGCATCAGTAAGCCAAAAAAGATTAGATTTACCGCAACTAAGGTATTTGATCTAAATACATTTTCAATTGTTTCTTCAAATAAGAAACCGACGAGTGCCGCAGGAATAGTGGCGGCTATAAGCAGCCGTGCCAAACGCGTTTTTTCATTTTTATATAGTAACGAACGCCCGTACTCCTTAACATCGCGCCGGAAGAAAAAAAGCAGCGCGATCAGCGTTCCAAAATGCAGGGCCACATCAAAGGCCAGATCATTCCCGGATACACCAAGTGCATCGTGGAGTAGCACCAGATGCCCAGAACTCGACACTGGAATAAATTCCGTCAGCCCCTGTACCACACCCAGAATAACCGCATCAAGAATCCCCATTATTTACAACCTCTTTCCTGTAAGGGAGTCAATCGTTCCAAGTTCAAGTATGTTTTTAGCCATACACTTATTCTACCTTCTTTAAGGCGCTTAATCTTGGAATAAAGCTATTAGCAGCTTCCTCAAACCCCAAGACTTTTAGTGCTCCGACTAGTACGTAGAGCTTGTCGATATCCTGCTGAGTTACCGTAGCCGACGCCTCTGCATCTGCGAACCTGGCGTCAATATGCAGCATGAGCCATTTTTCTTGGCCCTCTGATACCTCTGGCAATGATGCGTCAGTTTGTTTTTGATCAACTACCTCCAGTGACCTGGCCGATCGATCCCGCTTATGAAGATGTCCGCGTTTTATAAGATTGTTTACGTGTAAGGCAACGGTTGCAACCGACGTGTACTGCAGGCCGCTCATAATCTCGCGGTAGCTAGGACTGTAGCCATGCTCTGTGATAAAGGCTGATATGAATGCTAATAATTCTTTCTGTTTTTTGGTTGGACGAATCGGTTTACTATTTTCCATTTGTCATTTCCTACTTGTCATTTATTTACTATTTTTCATTGTTGAAATAATTTTTTGTAATATCAAATTCAATTCTAAAGCCTCTTGTTCAAGCGGGGCTATCTTTTCATCATGTATGAGTTGGTCGAATACCCGCAACCAATACCTTGTTTCACCGGCTTCTTTTTTTGCAATGAAAATTTTATTCTTGAAATCCGCTTTAGAGCTGGCGTTGTTAGCTTCAGCGTAGTTCGCTCCTATACTTGTTGCGGATCGTATAAGCTGATCCACTAACGGCCTGAGGCTCGCATTTTTATTATAGACTCCGACTGTTTTCACGATGCTCACGCTAAAAGCGATCATTCTATCTTCAATGGGCCTCATTTTGTCTAGATAAATAGTCATTGATAAATAATTAGCTAATGGAAAATAATAAATAATAAATTATTTGTTTCCGCCCCTCCGTGCTTTTTTCTGCTGACGACTCTCACGGCGTTTTACGCTTCGTTCATGTATGCGGCGCTGATAGCTTTTCGGTAATTCGCGGCCTTTGAATACCCAATATTTGTACCAGTAGTAATTCCACAGTGTAAAGAATGCGGAGGCAATGAACTGACCAATCTCCGGTTTGATTCCTAGTCCGGTGCGAAGCGTCTCAAGTATGAGGTAATTCAGTAGAAAGGCATTTATAAATGTATATATAAAGTAGCGCTTAGTCGCTGTGGCTAAGGACGACATACGCTTGCTATCAAATACCCAATAACGTTCCAGTAAGAAGTTAAGGGTCAGTCCGACGGCATTACCCACAAAGTTAGCTAAGAATAGTCCAATTACATCATCAAGTGTAATTATCAGGATGTAGCCGCTCCAGAACCAGACGCCACCGCTGATCATATATTCTGTGAAGCGGCCAAGTTCTTTCCTGAGTCGTTCTTTGGTTTTTGTGCGCATTTTGTTTAGTATATCAGTTCCAGTAAGTATATGGGTAGCTTGGACGGGTTAGGATTTGAGTAGTATGGCCTGCATTTTTTTCCGGAATACCTCAGAAGAAAAAGAGTGCGCATGACGACGGATGTAGCCTGGCGAATATTTGGCGGTACGGAATGTCTTCAAAACTTCCATGAGTGATTCAACAGTCTGGTCCGTAAAAAATTCACCTGTTTTACCAGGTACTACGTAATCTAGTGCGCCGCCGGCTTTAAAAGCAATGACAGGCGTACCGGAAGCCATCGCCTCAACTGGCGCAATTCCAAAGTCCTCATAGGCAGGAAATATAAAGACGCGCGCATATGCTAAATCTTCTTCAAGCTCGCTATCTGAAACCCGGCCAAGAAAAGTTATGCTTTTGCCAGCTAGTTTTTTCAA
The DNA here is from genome assembly GCA_038209015.1 of Saccharimonadales bacterium (SeqCode). Lineage (GTDB taxonomy): Bacteria > Patescibacteriota > Saccharimonadia > Saccharimonadales > JBBQYC01 > JBBQYC01. The sequence goes on along the minus strand of JBBQYC010000004.1, from coordinate 377 downwards.
ACGTTTGTTCTCTGGCCCGTCCCCAATTACAGTCAGCGGTATATTCAGCCTGGTGCAGGCTTCAACCGCGAGATCAAAAAACTTGTATGGGGTTTGGCGACCGGCGATAACGCAACCTCTGCGCTTATCGGATTTACTCGGCGAAAATCGTTCTAAATACACTGGCGGGTGAACAACCGTACTTTCTCGACCGTAGTATTTCTTTATTTCTGATTGGGTATGCGTCGAATTGGCGATAAGTAAATCTGGACGCTGGGCGGCTTTATAGTCCCACTTACGAAGGGGTTTTACGAGTAGCTTCAGTCCTATGCGAGCCAGAGGATTAAATATGCCAAAACCTGGCCGTTTCATGTATTGGTCATAGTGCCGCCAATAGA
>JBBQYC010000003.1:0-36830 GCA_038209015.1 Saccharimonadales bacterium (SeqCode) | reverse complement strand
AAAACCGCCCGGTTACCCAGGCGGTTTAATTATTAGCTGTTTACTGACCTATAAACTAAGCTAGTTCAACAGTTGCGCCAGCATCTTCCAATGCTTTCTTGGCGTTCTCTGCATCTTCCTTAGCGGCTTTTTCAAGCACTGTCTTAGGAGCGCCATCGACGATTGCTTTCGCTTCACCAAGACCAAGACCCGTAATCTCTTTAACAGCCTTGATAACTGCTACTTTTTGCGCACCAGCGTCTTTAAGAACGACATCGAATTCGCTCTTTTCATCTTCTGCTGGACCAGCGTCACCACCGGCAGCTGGGCCGGCAACTGCAACTGCAGCAGCAGCTGGTTCAATACCGTATTCATCTTTTAAAATTGTCTTAAGTTCGTTGACTTCTAGAACAGTCAATCCTGTCAGCTGTTCTGCGAGTTTCTTTAAATCTGCCATGTTAAATCTCCAATTTATATAGTTAATAGTTATAGATATAATTTCGACAATCTATTGTCTGTGGCCTTAGGCGGCTGCTTTTGCTTCTACTCCGTCTAGTAAGCCGTGTAAATTGCCAGACAAGCCGTTTACAACGTCGTTCAGCGGTGAGCTGAGCGTTGCTAAAACTTGTGCAATAAGATCGTTCTTACTTGGAAGTGTTGCTAAGGCGGTTACCTCATCAGCACTCAAAAATGTACCTTCAGGTGATATAGCACCAACAAACTGCAATGTCTGCTGTTTCTTGGCGAATTCAGCGATAGTTTTAGCCGGAGCTACTTCATCGCTGTCATTGAATGCGTACAGGAGCATACCGTTAAGCTCGCTCGTATCAAGGTCTTTCGTCTCATTTCGAGACTGCAAAGCTTTGATCACTAGACGGTTCTTAACTACTTTCATGACGGTACCGGTTTCATTTCCATCGCGGCGTAGCTGTTGCAACGCTTTTACTGGTGTTCCTTGGTACTGCGTTATGACAGTCAGTTTTGAACTTGCTAACAGATCCGTAACTTCCTGTACAATTGCATCTTTCTTATCTTTAGATAATGCCATCTACCCTCCTCGGGAGGATTACTCAAGTATCAATTTCCAATTACTATCAACGCGAAAGTAGTGAATATTGATGCATGAAATTTGTTAATGTAGTTCGTTATCGACCGGACGAACTGTGTTATATACCAAAAGACCCCTTGGGTTACCAAGAGGTCAGTTATGTGCTCAAAACAAAAAATTGATTGGCACCTCGGTAGCGGATTAAGCATTACTGCGGCTACTGTCTTTGGTAACTGATTGAATATAGCATTTTATATCTGTTAATGCAACTACTCATGTCCTAGGTTTATATGCTTGTGACTGGCTTCAAATGCATCTAGGGAGAGCGCTATGCCACCAAGTTCAGTATGGACCGCTTCTGGGCGCAAATGCCAGTCAGGCAGTTCGGCCCGTATAAGTCGCCATTGGTCATACGAAAACCCATATAGTTGGGGCATATGTTCCGGTTTGATAACCTTGCCGTCAAGCATACGAATATGAGTAATCGTACTCGATGAAGATGTTCGTTCCAATAGATCCACAAGATTCAGCGGTCTCGGTCCTTGTGAAGCCTCGAAACTCAAATAGTCTCTCTCGAGAAACTCCTTAGATGGTAACACTACACTCATAATTCCTCCTTTGGAATTAAAAACGACCCCTTGCGGGGTCGCTTATTTTTGACAAATGTAAACTTACGCCCGCTTGAGGTGTGGGGTTGTAATCACAATAGTGATACGTGTGTAAGCCATACGTTTATCATCCTCCAACATACTGTAATGTCAAGGTTCACTATCAAATGCGCGCTTGTCTTCGACGTTTCCACGCTGTACTACCGCAAGTCGCAGTATGGAATCGGCATCAAATGTAATTTGCCGACTATGTATATTCAATGTAGCTACTTCTTCGTAATCTATATCCTCTATCTGGTGCCAGCTATCCCATGACTGACTGGGAAACGATTCATATCTTGGACTATCCATCTTATAACCTCCGTTAAATAATTCGTAGATTGAAGCCGTTTATATGGGCTGTACTGGAATCTACAAGAGATTAGGCTTCAATCGTAATGAAGCACAGCCCATGGGGGCTGAGAAGGTGCTGCATAGAAAATACGATTGATTTCATTAACCATAAGATAGAACAACAATTACTATTTGACAAGCTATTTTGCTGGGTGTACAGTCGATATTGTGAAGAATCAAACCCAAACAATTATCCAGCTCGTCTTAGGCCGTCCAATGTACGGTTTTGTGAAGGTACGCATACGATAGGCTTGGCCGCGGTTCAATAACATTCGACAAAAACACAAACCGGACACCAAGCACTAGCGGGTCCGGTTTTTTAATGAGGTATATAACGTGTCAACATATTTAGAATTCGATCATCCAGAAGAAGGATTGCACACCTTGGAGCTGAAAGAACCAAAAGAAGTAGCAGCTGATAAGATAGCATCGTTACTACGTTGCCTGGATCCAGACGATCCGAAGCGGTCATTTACTGCTTACTTCTGTTTTGATGTTGCTGAACATGTACGTCAACATGAGTGCTTTATGGCCGAACTCGGGCTTACCGAGACAGATCTCGAAAGGGCCAGTCATGGATTATACGAGGACATAGAAGTACTAGATCTTACCGACACTAAATTGGCTTGGCAGGTTCAGGCATATGATGATGGCCGTATCTACGGTGTTTACTACCTTGGAGGCGAACTCAGAAATCTCGAAATAGAACGTCAAAACCAATCTTTGCAAAACGCCGGCCAGTCTGCCATAAAATTTGCATTAGCGGACTAAACGGTTCTCGTTCTGATTATATTATGCTAACTGTGTTAAGAGATTCGTTATGACAGTTCATTCAGCTTGAACTGCGTGTAGCGTTCTGCTGCAAGCCGTGTAAGCTCTTCGTCTTCGCCTTGGTTCACAAACTTCATGGCATCTCCAATCATAGGATGTACTTCACTCAGTTTCTCATGCATATCTAGAACTAATTTGCGATAGCCTGGATGTCCTTGCGGACTAGTACGAAGTTCGTGCAGGTGAAAGGCTTCACGGGCATTATATGTGACCTTCCATCGCATCTTGTGGCCAAGCAGTGTTGCATACTGCGCCTCATATTCGTAGCCTTCGCTTTGAATTTTACTGAAAAGCTGGAGACTTAAATCAAAACACTCTTCGAACAAATCAGTTAATCCGGCATCCTCGATAAGTTTTGGAATCTCATACCCGTATCGTGGAGTAAGCAACTGCCACTGAAGATCATCGACAATTCGATGGCGTTGCAGATCCCGGAAGATTCCATAATCACACACCAGGTCCCAGCTATAGTGAGCTTTTTCTAATGCCCGACCTGGTTTATGGCGTCGATTTAAACGCTCACCGATATATGTGCTGAAGATATCGTATTTACGGGTGATTGGCAGTTGAGATAGTTTCTCTCTGAGTGTTTCGAGTGGTAGGTCACTGTGTTCATAGAGCATATCCGGTACTAAATCTAATTCGTTCTTTGGCCAGAATGAGCTAAGAGTAACCGCTTGGCCGGCATGCGCATGGCCTTGTGGTAACAGATCGTTGGTAAGCTGTTTCATGTTTTTTCTTGTTTGCGCACGGTAAGCAATTGTCGCTCCCCCTCGTTCAGGCTTGTCGGCACGCTCCAAAAATGTCGGTATAGTTTGACGAGCATGTTCGAGTATCTTCTTTCCAGTTTCACGGGCTTCTGGTAAATCATCTGACATCAGATTCATTATGAGATTTTCTAGCGCCTGACCAGAGGCATAAATTCCAACTGTAGCCTGAGTGGCTACGGGGAGCACCGGGCGTACTGCGTCGCATGCCTGCGCTCGTGTAGCACCGATCCACGCAATATCTTGCTCTTCTTTCGGAACTGCAGAGTTTCCTCGAACGTAATCAGTTGCCTTATGTACCATTTCAGAATACTTATCAAATATCTCGTTCATTACACGGTTATATTCAGCGACAAGGTGTGCGGGTAAATAGTCTGGTGTGTAGTACTTGTATTTTCCGTCAGCATTTTTCTGATCAAAAAATATATATCGGGTTGATTGTTCTAGGTATGATGCGAGTCTGCCCCACTCTAGTTTTTTAGTAAGCAAGTTGCTAGCACCTTCAACTACAAAATGTTGACCTACAAGCTGCTGAACGGAATCATCGCCGTATGCCGTAATAACTCTCTGAAGTAGTTTTTCGTCTTTACCGTGGGCTGTCGCAAACTCATCGAGGATGGTAATACGCATATCATCACCGCGGCGGGACAGTCGTGCCATAGCTGCCGCAATGGTAAGCGGGCTGAGAGTACTATTAAAGGCATATACGTTATCAGTTGTGCTTGTAATTGCCGCTTTCAGAAAAGATGTACCAGCTGGGGTGACAGTATAAGTAGAGCCTTCTTTTGTCAGATAGGGGTTCGATGGCTTGCTCTGGATACTTGACGCATCTGTGGTGCTTGGAGGCGGCAGCAGCGGTTTTATGGAGGTATGAAGCATTTCGCTGATAGTTTCTATGCTTAACAGTTCATTATTCCGCGTACAGTCGATTCTTACGAAATCTTTTGGAAACAGCTGGCACATGTCATCAAAGACTTGTACGGCCAGTCTCTGATGCTCTAGATCAGCCTCTAGTATATCTTTGGATTTATCGGTGTAGATCCGTTTTGCTTTTTTTTCTATAAGGGTTTGTGCGATTTCAGCAGGCACGCGCAGCACGACAGACCTATCGGGGCGAGGGATATTCAACATCTGGAATTCTAAATTATCAAGCCATATGAAATATCCGCGTCGTTCTTCTGCGTTATGAAACTTTGTACCTTGGTGGGCCATGTTGCTACCGGTGAAGCGGTTAGCTAGCACGACTTTGCCGCTATCAATTGCTTCACGAATGGACTGCGCTGCCTCAAATCTGTCGAGCGCATAAAAGAGAGATCCGGTATACGGTCCAATATCAGCCGCAGTACCATAGTTCCCGTTCAGGTATTGTTGAACGAAATAACTGCTTGGTTGATCATACTGAGGAAAATCGAATGTGACGACATCATGGCCATCACTACGAAGACGCTTTGCCAAAAGCTCAAACTGAGTACCCTTACCGGAGCCGTCCGTTCCTTCAATAACTATGAATGTTCCACGTGGCATATTTGACTCCTTTATCGGGCTTTTAAACGGTTAATTTTCTGAGGTAGTGACCGGCTGTCTTTATAAGCACGCGGAAGCATTTGGTCCGGAGTCCATAATTCGATAAGTGTATCTAAATCATTACCAGACTGATACTTACCGCTAAAGCCTTTGTCTCGTCCATCACCATAACTGCCCTCGACTTCTCCCGTAGCATGGAAAATGATTTGCGCTATACGCTCACCTACCGGCAGAAGCACGGTTTCATGCATATTTAGATTATAAATTTCGAGTGTTAACCGGTTGATATAACCTGGGTCAATCCAGCCAGCGTCAAAACAGACAGCAACGCCATTTCTTCCCCAAGAGGAGCGCGATTTAACTTCTGCGGCACCCGGAGGTTTAATGCCAAAGAATTCATGGGTATGCGCCAAGATTCGCTCACCTGGTTGCAACGGGATTACCGGATGCTCAGGTGGAATACCTTCTAGAAGCTTAACTCCATTCTGGTGGCACCAGTCTTGATGGGGTATTGCCTGATGAATTTCGCCGAAATAACGACTGACGTCATGCTGGTCGAATGGATTGTATACGAACCCTCGCTTTGACTGATCTGTACGATAGTAATAGTAGCCGAGTGTTACATCGAGACTTGCCTCGCTGACATGTTTTTTATCAAAGGGTACGCATACAATGTGGCCCTCATCATATGCTTCACGGATTTGTTTATTGCTGTATACGGACACACTACCCTCTCATGTTATTTAGTAGATCAAAATCATGTGAGTTGAGCATCTTAGCAGCATAGCAGTTGTTGAACTGCAATGGACAGGTCGTTTGGTATATATCACTATACTTTATACGTACCTGATAGTACTCCCAAAATTACTCCCTCGAATGCTATAAAAGGCATTCAACTGTTTCATTGTACGTATTGTCAAAAGCATGACGCAAGGTTAAACAGGAATTAAACGTTGTAATATATACAAATATATGGGGTGATAGTGCTTATGCTATTAACTTCGCAGATTTTGTAGCCCAAAACAATTGTCATTATTTGATTAATGAGCATTTGTTTTATAAATTTTTTGTAGTTTTCGTCCTGCTAAATCTTCTAAAAACATTTCAGCCGTTCGACGAAGTTGCTCAATCGAGCCATTGCTCATAACTGTGCAGTCTACTTGTATGTTTTGCCGTTCTCGTTCGGTCGGATCCAGCATATCGCTTTGGATATGACCTGGACGGTAAATATGTATGATTGTAGCGCCAGCAGCGCGCAATATTGCAGCATCGCTTGGATACCGAAGACCCCCGACTATGCATAACTTTGCCCCAGCCGTGTCTACGGCGTGGATCCGTCTAACGATCTCGTTGTACCAAATACCACTATTTACTTTCTCTACAAGATATCCCCCTAGCCATTGGAGAAATGGACGGTAGGTTTCCTTATTAACTGCTGTAATTTTCGTTTTTGCTAGGGACGGTCGACGCCGAAGATTTTCAACGTGCATGATAAGTTTTTGAAATTTAACTGGATGGGTAGCAACTTCATTCTCATCTAGTTTTATCTGATCATAGTCGCACGATACATGAACGACATCTTCCAAAATGGCTGGAAGGGCGCGCATCCAGACATTCAAGGCATCAATGTTGTATGGATCAGGTATTGAGCTGAGTCGTTTGTGTAATCTATCAGCAACTTCACTAATAATCTGACTCGATTCAAAATGTACGGTCGCAGGCTCAAGAGCTGCGAGTTCTTGCGCAAACGTGGATTTACCGTGGCCAATTGGCCCACCAACTCCTAAAATAAGCATAGGCTTATTGTACAGGAAACTTATTGTAATGCGCTTATTTCAACTGGTATTGATGGACCCATACTAGATGTAACATAAGCCGCTTTAACATAGCTGCCTTTGATGCTTGCTGGTTTATTGCCTTTAATGCTGGCAATTATAGCCTCTAAATTAGTTTGTAGTTTGCCTGCTCCAAAGCTAATTTTTCCGAAAGCTACGTGAACGATACCGTACGAATCTACACGGTATTCTACGCGGCCGGCCTTAGCTTCTTTAACAGCTTTGGCTACGTCAGCTGCAACGGTGCCGCTCTTAGGATTTGGCATTAGTCCTTTTGGACCTAGCATTCGAGCGTATTTACCAAGTTTCGCCATCATTTGAGGCTGTGCAATCAGTACATCAAAATCAATCTTTTCTTTATCAAGCAGTTCTAGAAATTCTTCGGTACCCGCAATATCAGCACCAGCAGCTTTTGCTGCTTTGACACCGTCTGCGTCAGCATATACTGCGATACGAACTTCTTTACCGGTGCCCGCAGGTAGTACGACCGTGTCGCGAACGTTTTGGTCAGCGTGTCTTGGATCAACCCCCAAGCGAACATGTAGTTCTGCGCTGGCATCGAATGCAACTGTGGATGTCTTAATAACTAATTCAACGGCTTCTTTAAGCCCGTATGACTTTTCGGCTTCTATTAACTTTTGAGCCTCGCGGTATTTCTTGCCGCGTCGTTCTAGTAAGCTTCGTGTTGCCTTTACTGGTTTTTTTGGTTGTTCTTCTGTATCATCAGCGTCTTTCTGACTCTCATGTTTAGCCTTTTTTTCTTCTGCTTCTTTTTGACCTTTAACACTTCTTTTACCGGCCTTAGCAGCGGATTTTACTGGTGCTTGTACTTCCAATTGCGTATCTTCAACTAATTCTGCAACCTCTTGCTTAGCTTCAGTAGCTGCAGTTTCGGCTTTCAAAGTTTTTGATGCAGATAGCTTATCTTGCTTCTTGGTTGGCTTAGCTGGAAGCGTAGCAGCTTCTTTGTCTGCCGCTTTTGCTTTTAGGTCCTTTTTCGTCTTTTCTTCTGCCATTGTATTCTCCTTCGTGGTTCAAACGTTTTTCAACTCCCACTAATTATTTTACTTATTATCTGCTAACTCATTGCCCTGTAGGCGCCAAATGGTTCCATACACATTATCAAAATCATGCTTATTTGGAAGCCCGCTTTCACCAACTGGCAAATCAATATCGATATCTACTCGCGCACATAATCCTAGTTGTTTTAAGAAATAAGGCGCTTGTACGGTACTGCCGTGTTTTTCAAGGTGACTTAGCCGCAGTATAGCTGCAGCCGAAACCGGACGGCCTTCAGCAGCATTACGTACCATCTCATATGCCATTCTTCGGTCAGTATCACTGAATTCGTTTGGCTCTATATGGCTTAGATTTTGACCGTCATATGCCATGGGTTTAAGCCAGTTCTATTCCCATGCTGCGTGCTGTACCGGCAACCATTTTTTTGACAGCATCAATATCTTCAGTATTCATATCTTTTGCTTTTGTCTCTGCGATTTCTGTCAACTGGGCATCAGATAATTTCTTACTGAGTTTTTCAGTGTTTGGCTTACCGGATCCTTTTTTCTCACCCAGTGCTTTTAGAATAAGTACGTCGGTTGGTGTTCCAACTATACGGAAATTCATAGTGCGGTCATCATAAATTGTTATATGTGCAGTAACATCCTGCCCCATTTGATCTTTCGTAGCGTCGTTGAACGGATTAATAAAATCCATCATATTAACACCGTACTGACCGAGTGTGCTACCTACTGGAGGAGCTGCACTTGCTTGGCCACCTTTTAATTTCATCTTTAGATTGGCAGTTATTTTCTTTGCCATAAAATTTACTCCGTAATTTAGTAATTAGTAATAAGAAATTAGGAATTTGTAGTTGAAGCTATTCTCTACTTCCTAGTTGCTAATTGCTGTAGTTGTAAAACTACTCGTGCGTAACCTGTAGATTCTACTACAAATTACCTCTGTTGTCTAGTAGTCGGCTTTACCCAATTCTTGAATACTTTCATTAGATCTCAGCTTTTGCGTTGCGTTTTCAATTACGCTTTTTACGGTATGAAAAGACACACCCGAAAGATTAGCGACTCGATTCATAGTCATAGAATCTTCGCCGTCTAAGCCATAATACATAATGAGCCAGGCTCTTTCACGCTGGTTGAGCACATCATTAATTATTTGATGAATCACCTTCCGGCTATCACGTTCTACGACGTCCGTCTCTGGTCCTTCAGTCTTATCATCGATTAGATCTATGAGTTCTGTGCCGCTATCGCCGACACTCATATCAAGACTGACCTGATTAGTCAGCGCTAAAATTCTTTTTTGATTTTCGGGTAAATCATTATAAGACAGGCTATCATTATCAGAATCTTTTAAAGCACGTAGAAGACTTAAATACTCTCTATCGGGTACTTTAACACTTTGTGCGCGTATCGCTATGAAGCGAGTAATATGTTCGCGAATCCAGTAAGTAGAATATGTCGAAAACTTGAACCCTTTTGTGTAGTCGAATTTTTCTATTGCGTGCTCTAAACCTATAATACCCTCTTGGATAACGTCGGTCAGGTCTACGCTAGGCGGACGAGTATAGTTTTTGGCGATACTCACGACAAGTCGCAGGTTGCCTACTAAAAAGCGCTCTTTAGATTCTTGCCCTGTAGCGGCCAATTGCTCTAATCGCTCTTTCTCTTCTTCTGATATATCTAAATCTTCCGAAAGCCTAATTGTAGCTAATTTTCCCGCTTCTATTGCAATCGCCAGTTCGCGCTCTTCTTCTCTGCCGTTGAGTAGTGGGTAGCGGCCTATTTCATTCATGAATGCAGTTGTTGAATCAACGGTATATCTTGGCTTTGCAGTACGACTTGTCGAATGTTTATTTCGGTTCTGCCGCCGATCTGCTATGTTAATCAAACTTGCGGGCGCTTCAACTTCAGCTATGTGAACTGTATCCGATACATCATAGGCTAATATTGTCTCGCTAGCAGTGATGAATTCAGGCTGCGCAATATCAGTCTCGTTTTTTTCATAAGACTGTATATACTGATTCTCTTGTTCGTGTAGACTCATTTTATTTACATTAAATCTGGTAGTTTAGACACGCTTTACCTGAAGGCTATCTAATTCAACAGGCGTTTCACGGCCGAACATATTCACGAGCACTTTCAGTTTGCCCTTGACTACGTCCACTTCATTGATGGATCCATCAAAGCCTTTGAATGGTCCGTCTGTGATATTAACGACTTCGCCGACCTTATAGTCAATCTTATGTTTTGGCTCGCTGCGGCCCATACGCTTCATGATTTTTTCGATTTCATCATCCGATACTGGCGTAGGATCAGCTCCGCTACCCACAAAACCAGTTACGCTTGGTGTATTTCGTACGATGTACCATACATCTTCACCCATCTTCATTTGTACAAGTACATAGCCTTGGAAGATTTTCTTTTCGACAACTTTGCGCTTACCATTCTTTACTTCAATCATTTTTTCTTTCGGCACTAGAACCTGGACGATTTTATCCTTCATATCGAGGCTCTCAGCGCGCTGTTTAATACTTTCGGCTACCTTTTCCTCATAGCCGCTGTAGGTATGAATGGCATACCACTGTTTGCTGGAATCATAACGTTTACTCATATGTGCTCCTTATCCTAGTAATAATTCTTCAAATATTTTATCTAATCCGTAGTCCACAATTGACACTATTGCTACAAGCAAAGCAGTAAATATAAATACAGCCATTGTTAGTTGCAGCGTCTGTTTGTTACTCGGCCACGTAACTTGACGTACTTCACTCCAGCTTTCTCGAAAGTATTTAGGGATAATACTTCTTCGTTTATTAAGAAATCTACCTAACTTGTTATCTGGTAATGGCAGATAGTACTCTTTTTTTCCTACGATAGCAGCTTTTTTAAAAGGTTTCGTTGCTTTGCTGCCAACGGAACGCAGTCGCCGTCTTTTCTCTGTTTTTGGTTCTTTTTGTGATCGCTCACGAACAGTCTCTGTATTTTTAAGAATTCGTTTACGCGGTTTTTTGGATTCTGCCACACCGTTCTCCTTTGTAATAAAAAAACTACCTATACGGTAGCTTTGGCACAAGTCAAGACTACCATGAAGTTAAAAAACAGTAAATATATAAAATCAGGTATCATATGCTTATGTTTGTATTATGGCTATCAGTTTACGCTGTAGAATTATTAATAACGTTCCGCCCACTTTGGTTACTGAGAAGATTTATTAATCCGCTACTTATTATTGCCGTTTTAGTCTCTACCGCTGTTCTACTACCAGCTTTGACGCTTCCGTCACAGATTGTTATTTCAGTAGTAGCGCTTTATCGAATCACTAATCTACTACGAATAAGTAAAGGCCGTATGCATATGTATTATCTGCAGCATGTTGTAAGACGAACTAGTATTGTAATAGGGACGGCACATATATTTTTATTTGTAAGCCTTAGCTTGCTACTGAGTTATATAACATGGTATTCAGTCTTTATCAGTTTAATGACAGTCGTATTACTAGTGACCGTAGGTTTATTATTTTCTGCAATCAGAAATGTTCAGCAGCTGTCTTATTATGAGCCAAATGTGTTTTTATCTGACCGTGACTTACCTACAGTGACGGTTGCCATCCCGGCACGTAATGAAACGGTGGATTTAGAACAGTGTCTTAAGGCCGTTCTACGAAGCAATTACCCAAAACTTGAGGTAATAGTTTTAGATGATTGTTCGCACGCAAAAACGTCTGAAGTTATTAAAAGTTTTGCGCACGATGGCGTTCGATTTATTAATGGAGAGCCGCCGCAGAAGCGGTGGTTAGCAAAAAACCAGGCATATCAGGCGCTCCTGACACAAGCAACCGGTGAGCTTGTCATGTTTATGGGTGTAGACGTCCGGGTAAGAGATCATACTATACGAAACTTGGTGAATACAATGTACGCCCGGAGAAAGCGTATGTTGAGTGTTCTGCCCCTACGCACGTCATTAACGCTGAAGGCTGTGTTTATCCAGCCGCTGAGATACTGGTGGGAGCTTGTACCTCCACGACGGATATTTAATCGTCCTCCCGTGTTAAGCAGTTGCTGGATTATTGACAAAAATTTTCTGGAGTCACACGGTGGCTTTAACGCGGTGAGTCATGCCATATTACCGGAAACGTATTTTGCAAGAAAAGCCGTTCGCAATGATGAATACACGTTCCTGCGCAGCACCGATGAACTCGGCCTGACTACAATCAAATCACTCACTGGCCAAAAAGATACGGCTATACGGGTTAAATATCCTCAAATTCGACGACGTTTAGAAAATGTCATGCTGCTAACATCAATAGAAATACTATTTTTAATTTTACCGCTGATTGCAGTTATATATGGCGCCTCAACAAGTTCAATGGTAGTGATATTCGGTATTTTGATATACCTTGCTCTCATAGCAACACACGCTACGGTACTTACTGCTACTGATCCGGGAAATGTCATACGTGGATTAGTCACCTTCCCCGTGGCATTAGCGAGTGACGTGGCGTTGCATCTCGTATCTATGTACAAATATGAGTTCGGCTCTGTTGTCTGGAAGGGTCGAAATGTGTGCGTGCCTGTTATGCACGTCTATCCAAAGCTTCCCGCAATCAAAGATTGATGCTTCAAAACTTCACCGAGTATATTATAGTGTGCATATATGAACGACAGGTACGATAGAAAAGATCCTATTGATAGATGTATATTGGCAGCTAATTCACCGAATTTCGAAAAGACCTGGTACAGGAGTTTAAAAATTACAGGATTGAGTGCTCAAGTTGCTGGTATTGCAATGTGCGGTTATGGTCTATTGTCTTATAACGGAGAAATAATGCTAACCGGTGTTGCCTCAACCCTCACTGGGACTATATTGAACCGGGATGCAGCTAATCAACTTGCACAGCAGAAGACTTCTTCTGAGTTTCCTGAATATTAGGAATATAGATTGTGAATGTAGAGCCTTTGTTGAGTTCGCTTGTAACATGTATTTCTGCATGAAGCATACGTGCGAGCTTCATGGTGACGTATAAGCCTAGGCCAGTTCCGCTATTTTTACGAGTTCTGTAGTCCTCGGATCGATAAAACTTATCAAAAACTTTTTCCTGATCAGTCTTGCTAAGACCGATTCCCGTGTCGGACACATAAAAACTAACGCCTTGTTTTGCTGGTTTGCCGGCGATAGTTACTGAGCCTTCTTCCGTGTACTTAATGGCGTTGGTTATAAAGTTTTGTAGTATTTCACGAACATATAGTTTGCTTGAGTTTAATAGCTCAAGTTTAGGGTCAATTTCGACGTGAAGGTGCAACTGTTTATTGGTTGCCTCAGGTGTATAGTTTTTACCTAAATCCTCTAAAAGCTGGTGGACATTTATGCTCTCTACCTCCAGCTCTAGCGTGCCACGTTCGGCCCTGGAGAGTGTGGATAGGTCATTGATCATGCTGCTAAGAAAATTAATTTGTTCATGCGCCTGACGCAAAGTATCAGTGATGCTCGGGTTTTCTACCCCAGATTTATCAAAAATAAATTCTGCATTGCTTATGTTGCCTTCGGCAATAGCAATCGGTGTGCGGAGTTCATGACTAACGACGCTAATAAACTCGTCTCGCTCCTCTTCCAGGGATTTTTCACGAGTAATATCACGTAGCAAAATGACGTATCCATGCATTCCCTCTTGGCCATACCCAAGCCGAACCGGTGCAATGCTCAGATATATATTCGCTACACTATTGTCTTGATACTTAATAAGCCAATCACGATTTGTATATTGAGTTTTAATATCTTTTATTTGTTTTACTAGATCGATTGGTGCTGAGTTTTTGTCTACAATTGAAAGTACCGTCTGTATGGAATTGCCAGCCATCGTTTCGTTGATATCCATGATATTTAATGCCGCACCGTTGTATAGAACAATTTTCAAGCTTTCGTCAATGGCTATAACACCATCAGCCATACTATTAACGAGTGATTTTAATCGTTCGCGTTCGACTTCAGCAGCTTTGGTATCTAATGGTGTGTGTTTGTATGTTTTTGCCGGAGTGTCAGAAGTAGCCATAACCGATATTATTACATATTGAGACTAGGCCTCATAACTCATACTGCTTATTTGTCTCGGAATGAGCTTGGGCTGATATTCTTTGATCAGTTTTCTTTTTTCAGGCAGATTCTTAACAAGGCCATCAAGTGTCCCCCAGAACGATTCATCGTGAGACATATGAACCGTGTGAACAAGTTCATGAAGAATAACGTAATCGATAAGTTCCCATGTTAACTGCATTAAAAAAATATTCAGAACTATATCTTTATTAGAACTGCAACTACCCCACCGTCCTTTCATTTTCTTAAAAGACAGACTGTTACATATAAGCTGTGATTCTGCGGACAGCTGCTTCAGTCTTTGCAAAAGTAGTGTTTCAGCCTCTTTTTTGAGCGCCCGCTCGCACGCTTTTCGGGCAATAATTTGTACGTGCGTATCTTCAAATTCGGCCTCAAGCGGTACGGTAATGTAAACGGTCCCGTTTTTTAGTCTGGTCTTTACGTTGCTAGTATCACCTCGGGAAAAATCCACCCTGTGTGCCTTCCCAATACTCATGCCATCAGTGATAAGTGTTGGCTTTAGTTTGGCTTTCAAGTTTAATAGCCAGTCTTTCTTTGCTATTGCATAATCGAGACCAACCTTATACGGTGCCCAAAAAGGCAAACTCACCTGGATGTGTCCATCATGTGAAACTGAGAGCTTGATGTGTTTTGAATTTTTACGCTTGTACAGGTTTATGAGACCCAGCTCAGCGTGACTTACTTGCTTGTATGCCATTATCTAATAATAATATTGCGCCGTGAAGGATCGACTCGTCCTGCTAACGGGTTAGGTATAAGATTTACCAGTTCTGGCTTAACCATGTTATTGGCAGCTTGATCAGCGTGTAATAGTCCCATATCATACAATTTTTTTATAATAGTATTCCGCTGCGTGGTGTATATATGCTTACCACTTAGCACTATATAATTTTCGGTTGGAGATGGATTCTGCATAGCGCTGGCGATACGGCTAAACGTTGGTTCATCGTACTCTAGCGCGTAACGGTCATCTGCGTGGCGACGGTCGCGTTTTTCGACACGGGAAAATGCGCTATCAATATCGATTTGAAACCATATGACTACTGTCTGAGCGTCAGCTTTGCTCGCAAGTTCTTGTAGTTTTCTACGTTGAGCGTAGCGTGCAGCATTCACATCAAGAAGAACACTGACGCCTGCCCCTAGGAATTCGTCTGTCATGTAGATCATTAACTGATTAACGATTTGGTTTTCCTGACGATCATAACGAGGATCTGTGAAGAGTTCATTTCGTATCCTATCGGATTGTACATGTGCTGCTTTAATATCATTGCTGAATTGTCGAGAAAAATATGATTTCCCCGAACCAGGAAAGCCATAAAGTAGAAACAGGGTTGGTTTGTTGAGTTGCAATTTTGCCATGTCTCATTATTGTATACCATTTTTACCTCTTAAGATAAAGGACTACGTAATGACAGTCCGATGCAAATACGGTATGATTCCTCTATCTAGACAAAAATGTAATCCGCGCAGTTTACTGCTGTTTAGATGTTTGAAAAGAGATGAATTTGTCTGGTTGCTAATTTCCGCGGTAAACCTGTTTTGTCGCCGAAGTAGTAACCAAGCGGTTACACATTACGAAGGGGTGTAGCTCAGTTGGTAGAGCACTGGTCTCCAAAACCAGGTGTCGCAGGTTCAAGTCCTGTCACCCCTGCCAATTTTATAGATATGAACGGACGATTCGAAATAGTTACAGGTTGTATGAAAAGTGGCAAATCACAATATGCCATTGAGACCTATGAATCGCTCAGGCACGGTGGTCGCTCTGTAGCGGCTTTTCAGCCTGAATCAAATACCAGAGATAAAAATATCAGTTCACGCACAGGTATATCTATTCCTGCAGCTAAAATAAGTACTCTTGAAGCGGTCGAATGTAGTAAATACGAT
Source organism: Saccharimonadales bacterium (SeqCode) (assembly GCA_038209015.1). GTDB lineage: Bacteria > Patescibacteriota > Saccharimonadia > Saccharimonadales > JBBQYC01 > JBBQYC01. Next base: position 20,834 of record JBBQYC010000003.1, on the reverse strand, counting down.
GCAGTAATTGCAGATGAATTCCATCTGTTTGATAATCCCTCAGCAGAAATAGCCTGGTGTCAGGCTGCGCGTGAACGAGGCACAATTGTTTTAGCGGCTATGATTGATTATGACTACCGAGGAATCAAAATGCCGGCTTATGATTTAGCCGAATCTGCCGCTCCAGATTTTATACATTATTTGACAGCTCGCTGTGATGAACCGGTAGATTGTGACCAGCCCGCCCGCTACACAGCGATGCTTGTAAATGGCCAGCAGCAGACGTCGGGTCCACAAATAATAATTGAGTCTAATGATATAGACTACTCACCCCGCTGTGCTACGCATTTCCTACCCATACAAACAGATTATTGTGTATAAATAATGCCACATCAGCTTGAATAGCAGATAGATTATGCTTATACTTAGATTCGAACTAAGAAGGTGTGAATACACACATGAAAATTTTAATGCTGGGTTGGGAACTTCCACCGCATAACAGTGGTGGTTTAGGAGTTGCGTGTTATCAACTGTGCCAAGCCCTATCCAAACAAAATGTAGATATAAAATTTGTAGTACCGCATTCAGGTCATACACCCGTTGATTTTATGGACATAGTACCTACAAGTAGTAATCTGGCTTCAGACACTGTTTTGTATAGCAGCTACGATGTGTCAAATATTAGCCATAATGGTTCCTGGCCGTCAGAAGAATTCATGGATCAGCACGAACATTACGCGCGCACAGTCTCAGAAATTGTCCAGAATACAGACATCGACATCATCCACGCACACGACTGGCTTACTCTTAAAGCCGGAGCAAGAGCTAAGCTACTATCTGGAAAACCTCTAATAGCCCACGTTCATTCTGTTGAATCAGACAGGGCGGCTGGGAATTACGGGAATCCGTATGTTCGCGAAATAGAGCGTTTAGGACTCATGCAAGCAGATAAGATTATCGCAGTGAGTGAGCATACGAGAAGAATTATATCTAAAGATTACGACATACCGCTTGATAAGATAGAGGTTGTTCATAATAGTATAGATGTGAATATGCTAGAGCCACGCTCCAATGACAACGTCTATACATATTTGCAAGTCATGCAACAACAGGGGTATAAAGTTGTTAGCAGTATAAGCCGGCTGACAGTACAGAAAGGACTTACAAACCTACTACAGGCCGCGGCAAAAGTAATTGAAAAACAACCGAAAACATTTTTCCTAATTGTGGGATCTGGCGAGCAGTATACCGAACTTATAGAACTCGCTGCTCAGCTTGGCATTAGTAAAAACGTGTTATTCACAGGGTTTCTGCGTGGTCAAAAATGGCGCGACGCTTTCTCTATAGCGGATTTGTTTGTAATGCCATCAGTTTCTGAACCATTTGGCCTGACACCATTGGAGGCAGCTGCATACGGGGCTCCTTCCCTGATATCAAAACAGTCGGGGATTGCGGAAGTATTTAATAACGCTTTGAAAGTAGATTTTTGGGACATCGATGAAATGGCTAATCAAATTGTTTCAGTATTGCAGCACGATTCCTTCCAAGAAACCTTATCGCAGAATGCCGAAGAAGAGCTTACTGGTCATTCTTGGGAAAATTCAGCTATCAAGCTTAAAAATCTATATGAACATCATAAAGGTATAGCTGTATGAACAAAGCTATATGTCTTTATCTGCATGTTCATCAGCCGTATCGCGTCAAACACTATACCATTTTTGACACTGGTAACGACCATACCTATTTTGATGCTAATGATGGCACTGATGAGGACAATAAAGCCATACTGAATAAAGTTTCTGATAAGTCGTACCTGCCTACCAATAAAATCTTACAAGACTTATTAGAGACACATCCTCAGTTCAAAGTTAGTTTATCGATTACGGGTACTATCCTAAAGCAGATGCAAGAATGGCGACCAGATGTACTTGAGAGTTTTCAAAAGCTCGTACGCACTGGACGGGTAGAGATTGTCGCAGAAACATATCATCACAGTTTGGCATTTTTCTATTCCCGTAATGAGTTTGAGATGCAAGTGCAGATGCATAAGGAGCTCATTACAGAGCTATTTGGAGTCGTCCCGACTGCTTTTCGCAATACTGAGCTGAGTTACAACAATCAAGTAGCTCAATGGGCCGACCAAGCTGGTTACAAGGCTATATTGGCAGAAGGATGGGATCCTATTCTTGGCTGGAAGTCACCTAATTTCGTATACAAACCTGAGGGCACTAGTAGTATCAAATTACTCATGAAAAATTATAAACTAAGCGACGATATAGCGTTTCGTTTTGGGGATAGTGAATGGGCTGAACATCCATTGACTGCAGATAAATTTACGCACTGGCTGCATGAGAATCATAGTGCTGATATTTTTAATCTCTTTATGGATTACGAGACTTTCGGCGAGCATCAGTGGGAACACACGGGTATTTTTGAATTCCTGCACCACATGCCGGCTTCATGGCTTAAGCAACCAGGAACAGGATTTGTCACAGTGACAGAAGCGGCGGAACTGTTTACTACTCGTGATTCCGTCGACGTTACAAATACAACTACTTGGGCTGACACTGAGAGAGATCTGTCTGCCTGGTTGGGGAATCCAATGCAGCATCAGGCCATTGGTATGCTCTACGGACTGGAATCAAAAATTCTAGATAGCAATGACTGGCAGCTTATAGAGGATTGGCGGCGACTTCAAACATCGGATCATTTTTATTACATGTGTACTAAATGGTTCAGCGACGGTGATATACACGCGTACTTTAGTCCCTATGAAACACCGTACATTGCTTTTATGAACTTTATGAATGCATGCCACGATTTGCAGGCACGACTAGCTAAAAAAGGACTCCTGTTATAATGAAAAACGTAAAGGGTGGGGGTTTACAGTGGCGCGTCCAATAATACTCGGTAACGGAGCATTAACTGTTGGACTTGATGAATCCGGACTTGTACATGATTTCTATTTCCCTTATGTTGGGCTCGATAATCTTACCAATCAGCGCAGTATGCATCATAGGATAGGCGTATGGATCGACCAGACATTTTCGTGGGTTGACGATGGAACCTGGGATACGCATATTGAGTTGGATTCAGATGCGCTTGTCAGTCATATTACGATGATTCACCATGAACTAAGCATAGAGCTCCAAATGAAGGATTTTGTTGATAGTGACATGAATTTATTCGGGAGAATTATTACGATTGTTAATAATTCAGATGATAAACGCGAAGTTCGTTTGTTCATGCATCAGGTCTTTGAAATATCACGAGATGGTCGGGCTGACACCGCACTTTATGTTCCTGATGGCAATTATATCCTCGACTACAAAGGCAGGACGTGCCTGCTCATTTCAGGGCTCGATAAAGGAGGACAGCCATACGATCAGTTCGCAATCGGTAATCACGGTATCGAAGGTAAGGCTGGTACATTCGTAGACGCAGAGGATGGAGAGCTATCCGGTAGTACGGTTGAACACGGTGGTGTGGATTCAGTCCTTCGGTTTATGCAGGTTATAGAGCCGCATGACACGACGGAAATTAATTATTGGGTTATAGCTGGTGATTCCCAGCAAGCGGTAGAACACTTAAACCGTGCAGTAATTGCGCAGGGACTTCAAGGCAGGCTCAGCAGTACTGAACATTTCTGGCAAAAATGGCTATCAGTAGGTATAAATCAACTTCACATAACAGATAAAAACTATCTTGAATTGACTAAGAAATCACTCATGCTAATAAAAGCCCATATAGATAAACGTGGCGGAATAATAGCTGGCATTGATTCGTCTATATATAATTATGGCCGCGATTATTACAGTTATGTCTGGCCGCGTGACGGCGCATATGCTATTTGGCCATTAATTAGATTAGGCTACACCGAAGAGCCAAAAAAATTCTTTGAATTTTGTAGGGATATTACAAACCCAGCTGGGTACCTTATGCATAAGTACCAGCCAGACCGAGCGATTGGTAGCACTTGGCACCCGCTGATGCATGGCAAGGAAAAAGAACTAGCGATTCAGGAAGATGAAACAGCGATAGTCTTATTCATGCTCGGAGAATATTTTGATATATCGCAAGACGCTGATTTTATCAAAGAAATGTTCCCAGCCTTCATAGAACCAGCAGCTAATTTCTTGTGTTCATTCATAGATGTCGAAACCGGTTTGCCTCATGCAAGCTATGATTTATGGGAGCAAAAATTTTCAACCAGCACGTATACTGTCGCAACCGTATACCAAGCGCTCTTAACAGCTGCGGATTTCGCCGATTACTTCAAAAAAGCTTCGAAAGCCCAGCACTGGCGCGATACGGCCAACATGCTGTATGAAAATAGAAAAGCCTTCGTGAATCCAGATACAAACATTCTTCGAAAAGGATTTTATTTTAATCCTGATTCAGGTCTTGAATTTGATGAATGCTTAGATGTATCTAGTTTTTACGGAAGTTTTATGTTCGGATATTTTCATAAAGACCCACCCATATTGAGCGCAACCATAGAGGCTGTAGAGACTGTTTTAACAGGAGAGAATGGAGTAGCTCGATATGATGGAGATGATTACTTCCGGGTATATCAGAATAGTGTAGGTAACCCTTGGGTAATATGTACATTATGGTTAGCTCAATTCTATATAAGAGTACACAAACCAGATCAGGCGCATGAGATACTTCACGCTATATCAAAAACAGCCCTGAACACAGGCGTTTTATCAGAACAGCTAGATCCTCAAACCGGACGTCAGATATCCGTGAGTCCATTAGTGTGGAGCCACGCGGAGTATATAAATACGATTTTGGACATATCGAAAATAAACTAGTGTGATACCATTTGTTAGAGTAACTAATAATGCTAAAATCAAAACCACAAATTTTTACAACGGCTGAGATATCGGTGGCGTCGGTGGTTTTTGGTCCGCTTTTGGGTGTGTATTTATTTGCTAGGAACACTGAACTATTTGGGCACAGATTACAGGCGCGCAAAATCAGACTGGTCGGCTATTCAGTCGTAGTTTTGTATTTTATAGCGATAGTAATTTTGATGCCTGAAAACTTATCAAATAGCAATATTCAAATATTTCCTTTTATTCCGGCAGGCGTGATTGCCGCTTTTGTCGCCAAAAGTGAACGAACAATACGTGCATACAAAGAGAGTGGACATATGCTCAAATTTGGTGCTTGGAAAATGTTAATACTAGGTTTTTTGTCTGTAATTCTATCTGTCCTTGTTGTACTAGGTTCACTATATTTTAAAAATCCAGAGATATTTAATTTTCAACAGGCACAAACTGAATATACCGACAAAGATCTGAAAAAATTCGTAAATTCACAACATGAATACTCAATTAAACTACCTGCCGATTTTGAACTAATGAAGTCTGAACAGCTAAATGGCCTGCAAGTTGATATATTTAAAAGCAAGAATGATACGACAGATTATTATGACGTAAGGGTAATTAGATTGCCCAAAGCCAAAGAACTAGTATATAAAAATACTGAGACCACTTCGACAGTATTAAATAACGGATTATCTAGCTATGATAAGGCACTTCAAGTAGCTACTGGTTCAGAAAAAACCGTTACTGTTACCGGTGACATAAGTGTGCCGGGAACTAAACATAAAAGAGGTATATTTGCGAGAGTGGAAACAATTAATGAAAGTGGTCAGATTTTGAATATTCGAGCAGTGATCATACCTAAAAACAATGGTGAATCATTATTTATTTATATATCTATGTTGGAAGAGTCCAAAGTAGCCTTAGATCCACTCGCAGATATTATTCTTAGAAGTATTAGCTTCCAGCCAAACTGATATAGAGCTTAGATTTTAGACTATTTTTTAGGTTTAACTTCGTTGCGTCCAAGAGATTTTTTGGTTTCAACATACAAAACATGTTTTCTTAGTACCGGGTCATACTTCTTCAGCTCAAGCTTATCAGGAGTATTCATAGTATTCTTTCGGGTATAATAATGACGCCCGCCGCTGCCTTCGCTTACGAGTCCAATTGTCTTTCGTTTGTCGCCTTTTTTTGCCATAACTGGTAGATATTAACAGATTAACTAATATATGTAAACACTGGAGCCATCTTCGGGATCTGGACATCTCCGGCGACCCCGAAACTTTATCTTTGAAAACCAGTTTTCAAGTGAAGATTTCCGTGCGAACTGCCACCGGCAGTTCTCACACGTGACCCGTATTTCATCTGGAGCCCTGAGTGGGGATTGAACCCACGACCTCATCCTTACCATGGATGCGCTCTACCACTGAGCTATCAGGGCATTTTTCGCCATAGTCACTGCTCTACCCCTGAGCTTAGATGGCATAAATACCATATAAACATAACAGATAAATTCAAATTAGTTAACAGTTTATGAAACTATGTTTCGAGTACTGACCAAAAAACATAATGAACAAAAACTCTTGATTACAGTAGGGGTATACATTGGTGTATTATTGTCTACAAATTTTGAAGAACTGTCTTTAGTAAGTATCAAAAGGTCCTATTTCTCGAAAAGTAAACGGACTAGATTTTGGATATCGTCTATCCTCTTCTATTTCAAGAGCATCAACCCATGCCACATCAAGCCCATGGTAACTACTTATCGCCCTAACAAGCCCCCTAGTTCCAACAGGTAAATAGTCCCACAACACTGTTGACTCAAGAATTCGATCATCTTCTTCATTGACTTCAACAACAATCACATGATCACCGCAAACAGGAATCCTGGCACGCTCAGCATATGAACCTACGGAAATTTCTGATTGATTTTCTCTAAAATCGCTATTTTTCATAATTTTGGTGCAGCATCATGGCTGAGGTCAGAACTAAACTAGCACTAGCTATTTAAAAATGGACCAGTATAGATTGGTGCTGGAAAAACTGTACTTCTACCAGTCTCGGCGGCTATTAGACGTAGATCAGGTAAATCTTTTGGTCTTTGAAGTGCGACCTTTGAACCCCATACATGATCAAGTGGAGCTAAGGCATGACCGTCAACACGTTCTAGTTCTGTGTCATTATACATTCCGTAGGAAATTGGGTAGTAAGCGTCACCCATATCAGTCGCTCCACTCACGGGAATCTTTGTCCATTCAGTATTTAGCCAAACCGAAGTATTCGTAGCGCCACTTGCTAATGCACGCTTCGGTGGCAGTTTAATTTGCGCACCTTCCATAGATTTCATAGCTACGAATGTATCATCTGATACCAATATATCTACGTCAACAGTTGCCCGTCTAATTCCTCTAAGTACCAGATTTGCACCACCAATTATCACAAACTCACCTGAATTTTCTCCCAATCTAGCGTTGAGTTCATCCAGTGTCTCGAATATTTCAGTAGAGCTTCTAGCGGGTAGGGTTTCTGTGATCGTAGGATAAGATGAAAAAGTTTGTAATCTATTCATGGCAAAATTATCATGCATCAACTGATAAATTGCAAGCATAAGGATTTTGGTGCAGGGTGTAGGATTCGAACCTACGAAGGCATATGCCAGCAGATTTACAGTCTGCCGTGTTTGACCGCTTCACTAACCCTGCGAACTTTTGCTTCACAAAAGCATTTTACATTTGTCATTCAACAATTTACAGATGAGGAAAGCTTATGCCGAAAAAAATTCAGAAACAGAAGTTTTTATCCATAAATGAAAATTGGAATAAAGAAATTATTAAATGCTTGGCTTGGCAAAGCATGGAGCCACCTGTCGGATTCGAACCGACGACCTACGGTTTACAAAACCGTTGCTCTAACCAGCTGAGCTAAGGTGGCGTATTGCAGATTGTTAAACTGACTATCTGCGATCATATTAGTTCCGTACTAGTACAGTAGTCATATACTAGTGTTAGAAAATACTAGAAAAGTGTAGCAAAACAGAGGTTAAATAACAACTTTGTTTGGTCTTGCTATACGTTTTCTGCTCCCTGATGAACTAATCAAAGTTTTAACATGCTCATCAATACGCAAAGCCTCTTCTTCTCTACCGGTAGATCGATAGCCTTTAGCTAACAATAAGTAACTTTCGCGCGTTGGTTCTAATTCAACAGCTTTTTCGAGTTCTTGTATCATCAGCTTTTCATTGCCCAGTTTTTCTTGTACTTTGGCATATGCTATTCGTCGTGCCGCTAACCCATCTTCAAGCTTCAAGGATTCTTCAAAGGCAGTTGCTGCTTTCGTATAGTTTTCCGTTTCATAATAAATCAATCCTAGGTTATGTAGACTTGATGCGCTCGGTTCAATACTGCTAGCTATCTCAAAACAATCTATGGCATCCTTATATTCTTTTTGCTTGGCATAGAGTATACCCAGCCTGTTATAAGCGGCGGCGTTCTTCTCATCTATCTTGAGTATAGTTAATAATGCTTTTTCGGCGCGTAAAAATCGATTTTCACGCATTCCTTCATGTGCAATATCCCATAGCATTCCTAATTTCTCGGTGATTTTGCGAGGAAAAGGAGAAATTTCTTCCTCATGGATTTTTGTACCGCGGAAGGCTAAGAAACCGAGTCCAAATACTACTACTAATTCAAGCATGTTGCATATAAGTATACATTACATCTGGAGAAATAGATTACTTAGCACCAGTTTCGTATTTGTTTTTGAATGTAGCTGCTGCTGCGCTTTGCCAAGGCTTCTCAGCATGACATGAAACCGTCGAGCTGCCTGATGATTTTCGACGGAAATTGATTTATAAAAATTAAGCTGTATCGCGACTTCCACAGCTTTTATAATTGTAGAGAGTGATTGCTTAGACTTGGATAATGCCTCCACTGAGCAGATTCGGTTATGCGTGGAGCCTTGCAGGAGCTCTCTAGCTATTGTCATAGCACTTTCTATATCTTCGTCTTTGGAATGCAGGATATATTCCATAAGTCCTACATACCCTTTACTCATAAGAAATGCTTTCTGTAAATCTGGTGTTGATACGTTTGAATAATGTAAGGCGGCTTGTTCATGTGTTACAGGTAGAATTGTCATATGTGTACATCTCGATAGTATGGTAGGCAGAATATAGCTAATATCGTCAGTAGTCATGATTATTACGGTATCATTTGGCGGTTCTTCAACTGACTTAAGCAACGCGTTTTGACCTGAATCGCTCAAACTATCTACTTTATCAAGAACAACGATCCGTCGAATATCATTACCACCAGTAGTTTTTTTCCCCAGAAATACTTTCACTGTCCGAACCGCATCAATAGTCATTTGGGATGATTCTATAACAAGAGTATATGGATAGTTGTCGAGAGTCGAAACACCGAGAAGTTCAGCTGCAATCTTTTTTGCGACGTAGAACTTACCCGCACCTGCGGGGGCTGCTATAAGGAGGGCATGCGATGGTCTATTTAAGTATGTATCGATAGCGTTCTGTGTAAGGGGGTGTATTAACATGACACGAATTCCTCAAATTCAGGCGGCGTGGCAGCGCTAAAAGTTCGTCTTTCGCCATCGTAGGTAATAGTGATATCACTTGCATGTAGGAACAACCGGTCTGCAGGCTCACTATTGTAAATGATATCGCCAACAATCGGATGTCCAATATACTGCAAGTGCACACGCAGTTGATGCGTCCTGCCTGTCTTGGGCTTTAATTCGAGCAAAGAATGTGCGCCGCAGGACTTTGTAACGCGGTAATGAGTACTAGATGGCTTCCCATCTTGTCCTGGGCGATAAGTTGCAGGCGCTTTCGGATTGCGCTCTATCGGGATATCAATTACAGCCTCTAGCTCATTTGGGGTGCCGGTGACAACGGCTTGATACACTTTCTCTACGCTTCTTTTAGCAAACTGTTGCTGTAAGTCAGATAAAGTTTGGTGATTTTTTGCACATATCATTACCCCGCTCGTGATTCTATCCAGACGGTGCACAATACCAAAACGAATATCACCGTCTGGATCTTGTTTCATTCGTTGTCTTAAAAAACTTGCGACGCTCGGTTCTGTATGGAACTTAGTAAGCGCATGACTTAAGACTCCGGATGGTTTATCTACAACGAGAAGGTTTTTGTCTTCGAATAGTATAGGTAACTCAATCTCTGGAACTTTTCCTATTGCCGAGAAATCATAAAGAACTTCAATCTGCTCGTCACCGGTTACCTTAAACCCTGATTTCTCCACATTTCCATTCACTAGCACTTGGTCACGAGCAATTAATTTTTGTAAAAAACCACGGCTAATATCGGGGTGTTGCTTGCATAAATAATGATCTAAGCGGACTTTATCTGTCATTGTGAACGCAAGCCTACCGCATTCTGGACAGCTCTAAGAGTCGTAGTAGCTTGAGTGTTCATGTGCTCTTCACCTGCAATCAACTTCTTGTCGATAGCATCAGTATCGACCTGGTTGAATCTGCCCTGGAAGTCTTCAATAAAAGCACACACTGCATCGGCGGTGGCTTGCTTAAGTGAGCCGTATTGTTTTTGACCAATGAAAGACTTTTTTTCTCCACCAAACAATTCAAGTATATCCAGTAAATTACTAATTCCAGGCTGTTCAGAGTAGTCATACTGTATATCTGACAAGCTGTCAGTTGTTGCACTCATAATTTTGCTTCGTATAAGTTCCGGGCTGTCAGAAAGAAATAGGACGCCTTTGCCTGTTTCATCGGACTTACTCATCTTTTTTGCTGGATTTTGTAAGTCGCGTATTCTAAGCCCCTGCTGTTTACCAAAAAAAGAGTGTTGCTCTTGAACAGATTTCGGTACTGTGAATATATTCCCGAATTTACTATTTATTCGTTGGGCTATATCACGTGTAAATTCTAAATGTTGTGTCTGGTCATCTCCAACGGGCACATATTCGGCGTTATACAGTAAAATATCCGAAGCCATTAGAACTGGATAATCAAAAAGCCCGACGCTGATTCTATCCTCATGTTGCTGGGCTGATTTATCTTTGAATTGTGTCATTCGGCTCATTTCACCCATACCGGTAAAGCTGTTGAGAATTACGGTGAGTTCACTGTGAGCCGGAATAAAGCTTTGTCTGTATATATGAATATCATCATGGTTCATTGGTAAGCCTGCAGCAACATACACGGCTAGATTTTGATGAATCTGAGTTTGTAGCTGCGAATGATCAATCGGCGTCGTAAAGCTGTGTAAATCTGGGATGAATAAATTTATCTGATAGTCACCTGCTTTCTCCTTAGCAAGGTCGATCATAGGTTTTAGCGCACCCAAATAATTTCCTATATGCAGCGCGTTATTAGCACGCAGTCCGGTTAGAATGACTGGTTTTCTCATAGGCATCATTATACCTCATCCACATCTATTAGCTCTCTTAGCGGTAGGATAATACATTCGTGTGCGAACTTAAAGGACGTAGCGTAGCCATTTACTACCAGCTGTCGTCTTATTTCGTCAATATTCTCAACTGTAACCGTACCGAATGACTCAACAAGTTCGCGAGCTTCGGTAACTACTGTCATATGTACTTCATTCATAAATTCTCCTTATTTAAATAAAAAACCGCCTATCGTGGCGGTTTCTTCAATAAGTTCTCAGTATTCTATAAACGCACAGAACAAACCGCCACTTGAGTGTCGGTAAACCAATAAGCATTCATCTGTACGAGTTTATGCATGAACAAATAATACTATATATTTTGATATACGCAAATGTTTTTCAAATAATTGTTAGTGTGACCGTATTAGCGTTTTGTGAACTGACGCTGCTTACGTGCACCTTTAAGACCGAATTTCTTACGTTCTTTCTCACGTGGATCACGGCCTAGAAGATCAGCACGACGTAGTGTTGGCTTGAGCTCTTCGTTCATAATAGCTAGTGATTTAGCTATTCCAAGTTTAATAGCTTCTGCTTGACCATTGTGGCCTCCGCCAGATACAAGTACAGATACATCGTATTTGTTTTCAATTTCAAGTACTCTGAATGGCTCCTGTAAATCATGTAATAGCGATTTTGCATCAGCAAAGTATTCTGCTGCAGGCTTAGTATTGATAGTTATATCGCCCTTACCTGTAGTAAGACGGATGCGAGCTGTTGCGCTTTTGCGACGTCCAATTGCGTAGTGATAGTGTTTATCTGCCATTATGCTTTGTCCTTAAGTGTTATCTTCTGAGGTTTCTGTGCTTCGTGCTTATGCTGGTCATCAAGATAGATTTTAAGACGCTTCAGTCGTTCGTCTCGGAGCTTATTAGCAGGTATCATCCCACGGATAGCCTTATGAATCACCTTGAGGTTATCCATATCTTGCAGTTTAGTATCTTTAATACCGCCAGGGTATCCCGTATGTCGGTAGTAGGTTTTTTTAAGTTGTTTATCGCCAGTGACTTTTAAGTTGTCAGCGTTAATTACTATGACGAAATCACCTACGTCGATGTGATGAGTGAACATCGGCTTTTGCTTGCCCATAAGCATTTGAGCGGCATTACTTGCGAGTCTTCCAAGCGGTATTTCTGCAGCATCGAGTACGTACCATTTACGTACAACATCAGTTGGTTTAGCGCTATAGGTTTTCATCACGTTAGAAATTCCCCTTCTGACGCAATGCGTCTTTTTCACGTTGAATATCAAAAACTCGATTATCTCTAACGTGATTCATTATTTCTTCTCCTTGGTTGTAGCCTTAGGTGTGGCAACTGATGCAGCAACCGGTGCTTCTTTTAAGTCATCCACAAAAGAAACACGAGCGAGTTCAGCGTTATCACCGCGTCGTGAGGTAGTCTTTTCAATTCGCAGGTGGCCGCTATTTCGACCCTTCATCTTTGGCGCTAATTGATCAACTAACTTGTGAGCAGATTCAATAGTCTGAAGTTCTGAAATTATTTGTCGACGACTGTGCAGGTCACCCTTTTTAGCCTTCGTGATCAATTTTTCTACATAAGGAACGATTTCCTTTGCCTTAGGTAGAGTTGTTTCAATTGATTCATACTTTATCAGTGAATCAGCGAGACCTTTAAGCAAGGCCCGGCGTTGATCCGTTTCTCGGTGAAATTTTCGACCTTTATATCCGTGGCGATGCATTATTAAAGCTCCATCTCCGCCATTTTTTCTTTGACTTCATCCAAAGCTTTGCTGCCAAACCCTTTGAGTTCTTTCAACTCAATATCACTTAAACTAAACAAATCTTTTAACGTGTGAATATCGTTATTGATAAGCGCATTAGTAGTACGTGCAGTAAAGTTTAATTCTTCGATTGGTGTCATGAGTTCAGCTGGTTCGTCGGCTTCTTTTTCAGCAGCCTCCGAGCTTGCCACTAGAGGCTCAGCTTGTTCAACACGGGTTTGACCCGCAAGTGCCATGTACTGATTAACGAGTATGGCTGCAGCTTCTTCAAACGCATCACGCGGTGTAATTGTATTGTCAGTCTCAACTGTCAAAAGCAGTTTATCAAGATTGGTTACTTGTCCGACACGGGTATTTTCTACTTTGTATCGAACACGAACAACTGGGCTAAAGATGGCGTCAAGAGCAATCATATCACTTGGTTTGCTTGCAGCACCTTCATCAATTGTACGATAGCCGCGACCTACCTCTACGATCAAATCAATAACAACTTTTGATTTATCATCATCTAGTGTCGCAATAACATGGTCAGGGTTTACAACTTCTACATCAGCATTAGTTGTAATATCTTTAGCAGTAATTTTGCCTTTGCTTGATTTTTCAATACGTAGCTGTTGTATTTCTTCACCGAATACTTTGAATCGTATTCCTTTAAGATTCATCATAATCTCGACAACATCTTCTTTAACACCTTTTACGGTAGTAAATTCGTGTGATGCACCTTCGATCTTAAATGAAGTAACCGCGGCACCTGAAATGCTTGAAAGCAGAACACGCCGAAGGCTGTTGCCTAATGTCATGCCGTAGCCAGTGTGCAGAGGCTCGATTGTAAAAGTAGCGCTTATATCGCTGTGATCATCTACCCTTACAACTCCTGGTGTGTGAATGTGTTTTGACATAATTATTTCCGCCTCCTTGTTAGCGTGAGTAATACTCTACGATTAATTGTTCATTTATGTCTGGTTCAACATCTTCGCGCGCTGGTACGCCCGAAATATCGATCTTCAGTTTCTTACGGTCAACCTTCATCCAGGCAGGTGTATCAGCTGGTTGAGGACTTACGTCGTCGAGCTGCTTGAAATAACCGGATTCAGTGCTTTTTGGTCGAACTTCTAATGAATCTCCAGCTGAAAGACGTATAGACGGTACATCCACTCGCCTGCCATTTAGCATAAAATGCCCATGACCAACCAATTGTCGTGCTGCACGGCGAGATGGCGCCAAACCGGCACGATAAACAGCGTTGTCCATGCGACGTTCGAGGTATTCAAGTAATTTTACGCCTGACTGACCCTTAGCGGCTGAGGCTTCTGTCATAAGTTTACGGAACTGACGTTCGAGAAGTCCGTATAAACGCTTCACTTTTTGCTTCTCACGAAGCTGAATCGAGTACTGACTTGGTTTATTACGTCGCCCGCCACCAGTATTCAATTGACCAGGTAGAGCTGTGCGCTTTACAAGTGCTTTGTGAGCTTTAGGATGAAGTGCGTAGCCTTCACGTCGACTCATTTTAACTATAGATTGTCTATCTCGTGCCATGGTTAGACCCTTCTAGCTTTCTTAGGACGCACGCCACCGTGTGGAACGCCTGTTACGTCTGTCAAACTACTTACGAAAATATCCAGATTTTGAAGTGTACGAATGGCTGCATCACGTCCAAGTCCGATTCCTTTAACAAATACGTCAACTTTATTAAGTCCATACGATTGTTTTGCAGCTGTGCCAGCTTTTTCTACTGCAACTTGAGCTGCGTACGCTGTGCCTTTTTTACTTCCCCGGAATCCACATGCGCCGGCACTTGATGCAGTTAATGCGCCGCCCTTAGGATCGGTAAATGTAATTATCGTGTTATTAAAACTAGCGTATACGTGCATATGTCCAGTCGGAACTTGGCGCTTGCTCTTTTTACGCTTTGGTGCTGATTTTTTAACTTCAGCAGGGGTAGTTGTATCTTTAGTACTCATATATCAATTCCTACGTCTTTGTTGCTGATTTAGGTTGCGCGCCGCCAACTGCCACACGTTTACCGCGTCGAGTTCGACCATTTGTACGTGTACGCTGGCCTCGGCTTGGAAGTCTCTTTGCATGTCGTTCGCCTCGGTAAGACTTAATATCACGAAGACGTTTGATGTTACCTGAAACGACTCTTTGTAATTCACCTTCAACAAGAAACTTATCATTAATGGTGTCTTGAATTTTTGAAATTTCAGACTCTGTTAAGTCCTTAACGCGAGTTGTACCATCCACCTCAGCGATCGATAAAATATCATTGCTTGATTTTGGTCCTATGCCATAGACATACGTCAATGCAACGTGAACTTGCTTTTCACTTGGGATAGTAACACCTGATATACGCGCCATTAACCTTGCCTCTGCTTATGCTTAGGTTTGAATTTGTTTATAACGTAAACACGGCCTTTACGACGAACAATTTTGTCGTCGGGGCTCATCTTTTTTACACTTGCACGCACTTTCATGCGGATCGTCTCCTTATGTGTTTAGGGGCGACACACTGCCTTATATAGTATTACTTGCGGTACGTGATTCTGCCCTTCGTAAGATCGTAAGGGGTCAACTCAACCGTAACGCCGTCTCCAGGTACAAGTCGGATATAATGCTTCCTCATTTTCCCTGCGACGTGAGCTATAATTTGATGGCCATTTTCAAGCTCGACCTTGAACTGTGTTCCAGGCAATGCCTCAACAACTGTTCCTTGCAGTTCGATAACTTCCTTATTTGCCATACAAATATAACAGAGGTTGATTATACCAGACAGATACTAAAAGACAAAGACTTTTTTTAGGATTTTTTATTGCGTCGTCCTGGAAGTCTAAATCTTAGTTTTCTACCGCCGGTAGCAGCTTGTGCTGGCTCGGAACTATCATAGAAGAAATCTGGCTGTTCATACTGGTCGTATGTGACCATTAATGCTCGTGACTCAATAGAACGGAGAGTCTCTAGCGCTACGGCAACCAAAATCAAAATACTAGTACCACCGATGGCTAAATTCGTATTTAAAAAGTACTGGGCAATGATTGGAAATACCGCGAGCAAGCCTAAGCTGATAGCCCCGAATAGTGTCAATCGGTTCACAACCTTGCCTAAATACTTCTCGGTTTGCTGTCCGCTGCGAATATCAGACAAGAAGCCTCCTTGTTTCTGTAAGTTTTCTGCAATCTCCTTTGAGTTGAAGGTTATACCCGTATAGAAAAAAGTAAATACAAACACTAGGAAGAAATATGCTGCCGGATATATAAATGCATTCAAATCAGATTGCAGCGCCTCACTTGTTGGTGGCTGGAACCATATGACAAGCTTTGCACCCAACTCTTGCCATTGTGCATTGGAAGACCCAGTCATTATCTGCCCAGCAAAGCTAGGTACACTCAAGAAGGCGACAGCGAAGATAATTGGTATAACTCCGGCAGTTATGAGTTTGACCGGTAATTTGGTTGTTACCCCTCCATATGCCCTATTGCCCTGTACGCGTTTGGCATAATTGATGGTTAAATTTCGCGACGCTTCATTAAGCTTAACCACAAGGATTGTAACTATAATGGTAATAGCGGCTATGATCGCTCCATATGTTAATGATTCAGTGTTGATAGGCAGTTCGAAACCAAGAATATTAAACTTTGCACTGTCGTCAACTATTGAGGTTAAAATTGATCCGACTGTTGAAGGCAGCGTACTGACAATACCGATTGTTATAAGCAGAGAGATACCATTCCCTACACTCTGTTCAGTAATTAATTCTCCAAGCCACATCAGAAGCATTGCACCACCTGTTAGCGCGGCTACCATAAGCACCCATTGACCCATCGAAGCATTGGCTGTTATATCGCCAATACCACCTATTTGCTGTGCGGTTTGTCTCACTAAGTAAATCGCTCCCACCGACTGAATGATAGCAAGCGGAAACGCGAGTATACGAGTGTATTGATTTATTTTTTTGCGACCATATTCGCCTTCTTTTTGAAGTTCTTCCAACTTCGGTAGAGCTTTGGTCATCAATTGCATAATAATAGAAGCATTAATATATGGCCCAAGACCTACGAGCATAATTGAAAAATTCGCTAAGGCACCACCTGAAAGAACATCAATGAAACTAAGTAATTGAGAGTTTTGCGATGTTGTGAATAAGTTCCGGAGTACTTGCTGTAGAGTTTCGGGATCACTCAAAGGTATAGGAATATGAGCAAGCACACGAAACACGAGTAACATACCGAGTACGGCAAGAAGTCGTTTTCGCATATCAGGACTTTTTAGGGATTGCCAAATAACTTTCCAGCTCATATGCTTATACCTTTCCTAAGTTTATCTGAGCATTTTGTTGCATTGTATTACTCGTCATGCACTTCTTTTCAAGAAAAATCATTACACCCTCTTTTGATCTATTGGTATCTAGTATAACAGTTTAGTCTTTTTTGTCAGTGGTTTTTGGAGACTGCTTCAAGCGGTCTATGGCTTTGAATGTCCCGTCTTTAGCTTGCAATAACGCAATTGCATTAGCGCTGGCAGCTTGCAGTGATACTGAATGTTTTTTTGTTATTTCACCTTTGCTTATAAGTTTTACACTTGCATACGGTGAACTAACAAGTCCAGCATTGTAGAGTGCAAAGTTATCAATGGTTGCACCAATTGCGGCCAGCTGTCCCGTGTATATTACTTCTTTTGGAGTCCTTTTGCTGGTAAAGCCACGTAGTTTAGGCAAACGCTTCATGAGCGGGTTTTGACCACCTTCAAACCCAGGTCGTCGTCCGTTACCTGTACGTGCTTTTTGGCCTTTTGTACCCCGTCCAGCAGTCTTACCTAGTCCAGCGGATATTCCACGTCCAGCGCGCCGACGAGGTTTATGAGATTTTATTGTAAGTTCGTTGAATTTCATTACTTAGCCTCCGCCTTTGGAGCTGTTTTTTTATCCTTGGTTTTTTGTAAGAAAGCGGTGTGCCACTTATCTGGATGTACAAGCTGCTGTAAAGCTTCAATGGTAGCGTAGGTTTGATTTATCTTATTGTTAGAACCAATAGATTTGGACAAAACATTGTGTACTCCGGCTACTTCTAGAACGGTACGGACTACACCGCCCGCGATCAAACCGGTACCTGGTGCCGCTGGCTTTATAAGAATGTTAGCACCACCAACTTTAGCCTGGGCATCATGCGGGATTGTATCGTTTACGATTGTCACATCAAGAATATTCTTCTTAGCGACGTCAACGGCTTTTGTTACTGCTGTCGTTACATCTGCACCTTTAGCAATACCCATGCCGACTTTTCCTTTGCCATCGCCTAAAACTACGAGTGCTCGGAATCTAAAACGGCGTCCACCTTGTACAACACGAGCCACACGGTCAATATTGATAACGCGTTCTTCGAACTGTTTTTCTTCTTGAGGCATCTTTGGCCCCGGTCGTCGTGATCGATCCATTATAGCTCCAATCCTGCTTTTCGGGCTGCTTCGGCGAATGCTTTGACTCGTCCGTGGTACAGCTTACCATTTCTATCAAAAACAACTTTCTTAATTTTTGCCTTCTTTGCGACTTCGGCAATTTTTTCTCCTGCCCATTCTGCACGCTTGGTTAAGTTAGCATCCAGTGACTTCTGACCAACCGTTGAAGCATGTGCTAATGTAGTGTCTTTGCTATCGTCAATTATCTGAGCTGATACATGCAGGTTACTTACATGCACGCTTAAGCGCGGCCGTTCTTCACTACCGATAACTTTAGCGCGAATACGGTGCTTGCGTCGTAGTAATTTACTGGTTTTCATATCGTTCTGTTTCATAATTTAGCTTTCTTTTCCTGACTTACCGCTCTTACGTAGGATTCGTTCGTCAGCATACTTTATACCTTTGCCTTTATACGGTTCGGGTTTCTTAAGTGAGCGAATCTCTGCAGCTACTTGCCCAACCTGCTGCTTATCAATTCCAGAGATTGTTATAGTATTTTGCTCTACTGTTGCCTGTATTCCTTGAGGCAAGTTATATACCACTTCATGTGAGAAGCCTAATGCCATTTTAAGATCACTTCCAGCAAGGTTAATTCTATAACCAACTCCGTTGACTTCTAATTTCTTAGAGAATCCTTTGCTTACGCCCTCTACCATGTTGGCAATGAGCGTACGCTGTAGACCATGTTTTGCACGGTGTTCTTGTTCATCAGTAGCACGACTTACCGTAAGTTGTTGATCTTCTTGTTTGATTAGCATACCTGAAAGAACTGGTTGCGATAGAGATCCTTTTGAACCATTAACAGTAACCAGCTTATCATCTACAGTGATGGTGACGCCGCTTGGAATATCAATGGGTTGTTTACCTATACGACTCATTAGTAGACCTCACAAATTAATTCACCACCAACCCGCTGCGAACGTGCCTGTCGGCCAGTTAACAGCCCGCGACTGGTAGAAATAATAACAATACCGCGGCCCTGTTTAACATGAGGGATCTTATCCGCAGATGTATATGAACGACGACCTGGCGTACTGATTCTCGAGAGTTCGGTTATTCGAGCATTTTCATGCTCGCCGTTAATCGTTAGGGTCATCATTTTACCGATACGGTCACTACTAACCTCTACACCAGTTATATACTTGTGCTCTTTCAGGATGTTCGCAATTGATTCCTTCATTTTGGAATGAGGCAGCGTAACAGTCGACTTGCGCACTGCAATGGCGTTTCGGATTCGTGTGAGCATATCTGCTATTGGATCTGTGCTTACCATAGTATTCCTTTCTACCAACTGGCCTTAGTTATGCCGGGGACTTCGCCTTTACTGGCGTGTTCTCGGAAGCTGATACGACTTAAACCGAACTGGCGCATATATGCATGTGGACGTCCGGTTTCTTTACAACGATTCTTCCATCTTGTAGGAGAAGAATTCTTAGGAAGCAAATGAAGTCCTTCTCGGTCGCCTATCTTCTTTAGCTCTGCTCGTTTATCGGCGAACTTCTGTATCATTCTCTGCCGTTTTGCATCACGGGCAATTATAGATTTCTTAGCCATGGCTAGTTCCTCTCCTCTTTTTGGAACGGCATTCCAAATTTACTTAATAGCGCCTTACTGTGTTCTGATTCTTGTGCGGTTACTACGAAATTTATTTGTAGTCCATGTACGGTTGTTGTTTCATCGAAACTTAGTTCAGGAAACACAGATTGTTCGCTGAATCCAATACTGTAATTACCTGATCCGTCAAACGACTTATTGCTCACTCCGTGGAAGTCACGCAAGCGTGGCATTACTATATTTATCAGTCTATCCATAAATTCATACATTCGCTTACCGCGCAGGGTAACTTTGATTCCAATCTTGTTGCCCTCACGTAGTTTAAAACCTGCGATTGATTTTTTAGCATACGTATCAACAGGTTTTTGGCCCGTGATTTTGATAAGTGTATTCTCTGCAGCTTCGATAATTTTCTTATCATCTTTCGCTTTGCCAAGACCAACATTCACAACTATTTTTTCTAGACGTGGAACAGTATGTCGGTTTGGTAGCTTCAGTTCTTTTTGAAGTTCAGCAGCGTAAGTAGTATCAAAAAGAGATTTCAAACGTGACACATCAGCAGATTTTGTCGTCTTTGATTTAGTATCAGCCATTATTTAATCTCCTTTCCATTACTCTTAAATACACGAGTCTTTTTACCGTCTTTATCAAAGGAATAACCGATCTTACTGGCTTTTTTGCTAGTTGGTTCAACAATTGCAACCTTGCTCGTCCATATTGGTTTTGTTAAATCAATTATGGCACCTTGTGGGTATTCACGATTTGGTTTGACGTGTTTCTTAACAACATTTATACCTTCTACAGTCACTTTATTTTCAGAAGGATGAGTT
>JBBQYC010000002.1:0-55661 GCA_038209015.1 Saccharimonadales bacterium (SeqCode) | reverse complement strand
TTCAGCGGCGATGCAAGTAATTTTGTTATGTTGGTAGCCGGTAGCCTAGCTACACTCTTGTTTGTTGGCACCGCACTTGTTCTGTATCTTATTAGCAACAAGCAGCGAATGAACGCATTCTTTACTGGTTTCACTCGTGGGCTCAATAGGCTTATTCATGTCATTCGGCCAAAACATCCTGAAACTATAAGTATCACCCGAGTCGAGAGAGTGTTTACCGAGCTCCATGAAAATTATCAGTTATTAAAACGTAATATCCGTCAGCTTAAGCAGCCGCTGGGGTATGCACTTATGGCGAACATACTTGAAATCACGGCAATTTTTTCAGTGTTTGCAGCTTTTGGGTATCTCATCAATCCTGGCGCTATTATCATTGCCTATGCTGTAGCAAATTTTGCCGGTATTGTGTCTATTTTGCCGGGCGGCATCGGTATATATGAAGGGCTTATGACAGGTGTATTTGCAGCCGCTGGCGTGCCGCCTGGGATTAGCTTGCCAGTTGTTATTGCATTTCGTGTTGTAAGTATGGGTATTCAGTTACCGCCAGGCTATTACTTCTATCAGAAAAACTTGCACGATAATAAAAAGTTTGAACAAGCCATAGCCAAGCTTCAAGAAAATAATTCTTAATAGAGTGCTAGAGTAACAATATGCAGGATATAATAATTACTCCTTCGGACTTTGTGTCTGCGTTGAATCAAACGCTGGAGTTTGCCTACCCGACTGTTCAGATTGAAGGGGAGCTCGCGAACTATAAAGTTAGCAAGGGAAAATGGGTCTATTTTGATCTCAAAGATGAATATGCCAGTGTTAAGTTTTTTGGGACGGTCTACAATCTGCCTGGACCACTCGAAGACGGCATGATGCTCCGTGTTATTGGGCAACCTCAAATGAATCCTCGCTACGGGTTTAGTATTACGTGCCGGCAGATTACACCTGTCGGTGAGGGCAGTTTGATCAAAGCGGCACAGTTGCTGCAAGCAAAACTAGAACGAGAAGGATTATTTGCTGAAGATCGCAAGCGTGTACTGCCATACCCACCAACCCGGATTGGGTTAATCACATCCGGACAGTCGGCTGCCTATGCCGATTTTATTAAGATAATTAATTCACGTTGGGGCGGTGTCAGAATTGATCACTTAGACGTGCAGGTACAAGGTGATCAAGCGGTCACGGATATCATGAAAGCTTTTGATGTGTTCAATACTTCCGCTCATCCTCCAGATGTTGTTGTCCTTACCCGTGGCGGAGGGAGCGCAGATGATCTCGCAGCTTTTAACACGGAACAGGTTACCCGAGCAGTCGCCGGAAGTCGGTCACCCACTCTGGTCGCCATAGGGCATGAAATTGATATATGTCTGGCTGAACTGGCAGCTGACCGTCGCGCCAGTACTCCCAGTAATGCGGCAGAGCTATTAGTGCCGGATCGTACAGCAGAACTAGAGGCGCTGGTACAGTACAAGCAGTATATGTCTTCACACTTGCTTGCAGTTCTAACACATTCAAAGCAGGAAATAATACAATATAAAACTGATTTACAGGCCGAAATGAAGCAGTTGATTAAACATTCTCAAGCAGAGCTTAAGGCTTCTGCAACCTTACTTGATCAGCTTAATCCTGACACTGTATTAAAGCGCGGTTATGTATTAGTTCGAGATAAGGCAACCTCGATTACATCCATTGGCCAAGTCAAATCTAACCAACATCTCCAAATACAGTTTAAGGATGGGACTATTGATATAATTGTAAAGAACGTAAACGAGGTACGATAATGGCAAACAAAGCATATAAAGAACTGCAAGATGAACTAAATAAAATCCTTGGTGAGCTGCAAGCGGGGGATGTATCCGTCGATAGAGCACTCACGCTCTATAAAGAAGGCCATAAACTGATCCAGAGGCTGGAAGAGCAACTAAAACTAGCAGAAAACGAAATCCGAAAACTAACCTCATAGAATCAATGCAATGGATTTGATAGTTGTACTAGCGCTCGGACTCATATTGCTCTTTGGTTTTGTTGTTTTATTTGGGGCGCCGTATGTGCCAACCCTTAAAGCCAGCACCGAAGATATTTTTGATTTATTGCAACTTGAGCCCGGAGATCATTTAGTAGAACTGGGAAGCGGCGATGGACGGGTGCTGCGGGCAGCAGGGCAGCGAGGAATCAGAGCGACTGGATACGAACTCAATCCTCTCCTGTATGTGATTAGTCTACTGCTGACATGGAAATATCGACAGTTTGTATCTGTTAAATTTGGCAATTTTTGGACAGTATCTTGGCCTGAATCTGACGCAATTTATACATTTTTATTACAAAAATACATGACGAAATTGGATAAGAAAATTATTCAAGATGTTCGCATGCCGGTCAAACTTGTGAGTAATGCATTTGAAATACCTCATAAAACACCTACTAAAAAAAAGAGAGGAATGTTCCTGTATGTCTATAAATGAGCTTGCTTGCAGACACTAGTTCGGATACCATAAGCAGTAATATGCAACCGCAAAATCAGTATCAGCCTCCCTATGGTCAACAGCCTGTGCCTCAGTACACCGCCGGGTCACAGAAGAAAACAGGTAGTAGACTAACGCTTATTGCTCTCATTGTGGTTACAGTGTTTATGCTCGTTGTAACCGGCTTTGCTGTCTGGGCTTTTTTAGAACGTAATGACTACAAGGACAATACTGATTCCAAAGTCGCTACAGCAGTAAAAGTTGCAGTTGAAGAGGAAGCAGCTAAGAAAGATGCAGAATTTGTTGAGAAAGAAAAACTACCAACCAAAACGTATAACAGTCCTGGGGCATATGGCAGCATCAGCTTTGATTATCCTAAAACATGGAGTGGTTACATGATAGAAAAGGATACTACGCAAGAACAGCTCAACGGATATTTCCATCCGAATCTAGTTCCTGACGTCGCAGGTGATACCAAGTTTGCATTACGCATGCAGGTTATTGATAAGCGCTATGCCGAAGTTATAAAAAGTTATGCCTCAAAGATTAAAACAGGAAAGATATCGTCCGGAGCCTATACCGCACCGAACGTAATGAATGCAGAACCGGGCGCACGATTATCAGGAGAAGTAGCTACCGGTAAAACGAATGGAGTGATGGTGGTGCTGCCTCTCCGGGATAAAACCCTAGTGCTCTCAACTGAATCTCAAGACTTCGTTAAAGACTTTGATTCGATTGTGCTCAAATCACTGACGTACTCCCCATAGTTTGCTATACTCATAACAGATAACGTGAAGGGTAGTGCTACTTTTGAGTACAGAAATTGATACATTTTCGCTTCGCCTCACAGAACAACTCCGTGACGATATGTTGCGTATTTTGTCTTTAGCTGAGCTACCGGCATCTGATACAACCACCATAGCCGCACTTGCGAAAGGGTCGTTGCGCGTAGCGGACGCTTTTTTGCTGGCAAGCCAACAAACTCAGCTGATTTTAGAACCTGTCACAGCAGTTTCCATTCTGGAAGATGTGGCACACGATCTCTATCCGTTGGCGAAAGCTAATAATATTGAAATGGAAGTAAGTCTACGCGGGACATCGCGGCCAATCCTTGCCCATAGGCAATCAGTACGTGATCTTTTGAATTTAGTCGGCATGGCTCTCGTGAGTCAGCAGCTAACCACTGGGCGTATTATTCTTGGCACACACCGCAGTGTTCGCGGAACTGTACTCGGGGCATTCTCTCCTGACCTTAACGAACTAAAGTTAAGGAGTAGCGCAGACACTCAAAATACGAATAACGCCGAAGTTTTGTTATCGGTAGCTGCACGTCTCGGTGAACGACTTCAAACGCAGGTCAAACAATACAAGCATGTATCGATGACTGGTTTTGGTGCAACGTTCAACCAGTCAAATCAGTTACAATTGATAGTGTGAAAATACTCATTGTTGACGGAGATAAAATTATGGCTGAAAGCATAACTCAGTTATTGAAGGCACGAGGCTGCGAAGTAAAAGTAGTCTCAAGTGCTCAAAAAGGCTTGGATCAGTTAGATTATTTTGCACCTGATGCCGTGATTCTGGACACACAACTTGGACAACATAATGGTGTCGAGTTTGTGTATGAAATGCGATCACACGCGGATATGGACGCTGTTCCGGTGTACATATACTCTACTAATCGCAATATACTTGATGCACGATTTCAGTCTTCATGGAAGCTCGCAAAAGCCGATGTATTCTACAAACCCACTACAACCCCTAAGCAGCTCGTTATGCATGTTTTACGAGGCCGATAATGCAACATGTAATAACACCGGCAGTTATTTTGCAGCGAACAAATTATGGTGAAGCTGACCGGATATTAACTGTACTAACACCTCAAAAGGGAAAGTTGAGTTTGATTGCAAAAGGCGTCAGAAGAGAAAAATCTAAGCTCGCAGGCGGTGTCGAGTTATTTAGCGTCTCTGAACTAAGCTATCTGCCAGGCCGTGGCGAAGTGTCTACTCTGACCAGCAGCCGATTACAGACGCACTTTACGTATCTTGCTAATGATTTAGACAGGACAATGCGCGGGTATGAAATTTTAAAAATTATTCATAAAGCAACCGAAAGCCAAACAGACGAAGCCTATTTTCAGTTACTGGCTGAATCGCTTGAGGGTTTGAATACAGCTCACTTGAGCATAGATATGGTTTACCTGTGGTTCAATTTCAGACTATTGCAAGTAAGTGGACATGCGCCAAACGTTACAACGGACAGCCAAAATCATCAACTCAAACCCGATGCTTTATATGGGTTTGATTATCAGGATATGATGTTTGAAGAGCAGCCTGACGGACCGTATACTCCAAACCATATAAAACTTGTACGTTTAGCACTAACACAACCGATGGATAAAATGAGCCGAATCAATGTTGATGAAACAGTTTTGAACGCAATTGTCAGGTTGTCTGTGGATACGTGCGATTACCACTTACGTGTCCGTTAAATTGACAAAACGTAAGCATTATAGTAGTATTACGGCGTATAATTTAGTAACAAAAAGGAATTATGTATGTGGAATCCATTCCATCATGATGACAAAGCAAACGACCAAACTGCAGATACTTCTGCCGCAGAGAGTAGTCTAGATTCATCATTAGAAACGCCGGAAACAGAAGAACATGCACCCGTAGAAGCATCATCTTCTACTGATGTGCAAGCGTCTGAACAGCCTGCCGATTCTCCGACGGATGATGTTGCTGCTGTTGAGCAAACTGAGCAGTCAGATGAGACTATGCATCAGGAAGTTACCGGGGAAGATACAACTGTTTCTGATGAGTCTAACCAGGCAACAGAAGAACAGGGGATGATTGATGAGCAAGCTGCAGTTACGGAAACGCCGGTTGAGCCATCTCAGCCAGGAGCTGAAATAACTCCAGAAGTTCCTGCAGTTCAGGATGAACAGCTCGAAGAGCAGCATCCTCAGCAATAATTCCGACAAATTAGAACAAATAGCTCAGACATGTCTGGGCTATTTTTATCTGTTCGCGTATAATGCGGAGTAATTATGAGTAACGTCAAAATGGAAGATATTGTTTCTTTATGCAAGCGCCGCGGATTTGTATTTCAGGCAAGTGAAATATACGGTGGCTTAGCAGGTTTTTACGATTACGGCCCGCTCGGAATAGAATTGGTTAATAAGATCAAGGCTGAATGGTGGCAGGCGGTCGTGACGGAGCGCGATAATATTTTTGGTGTTGATGGAGCGATAGTTCAAAATCCTAAACTTTGGGAAGCCAGTGGGCACGTTGCTGGATTTACAGACCCGCTTGTGGACTGTAAGAATTGTGGGGCACGGCACCGTGCCGACCATTTAGCTGGCACCGATTCTACTGACCTTAATGAGCTTAAGGAACTACTAGAAGGCATAAAATGTCCGACATGCGGCAAGCAGGAGCTAACCGAGCCACGAACATACAATATGATGATGAAGACATGGATCGGTCCCGTTGAAGACAATGAATCAATCGCATATCTTCGTCCTGAAACAGCTGGTTCAATCTTTACGAACTTCAAGAATGTACAAGAAACGATGCGCGCAAAACTACCGTTTGGTATTGCTCAAATCGGTAAAGCATTCCGTAATGAAATTAGTCCGCGTGACTTCATTTTCCGCGTGCGCGAGCTTGAGCAAATGGAAATGCAATACTTCATACCTCCTAGTATTCAGGGATCTGTTTATGAAGACTGGCGCAGTTTTGCCTGGAGTTTTTTGACTGACAGGCTCGGTATATCTAAAGACAACCTGGAGTGGCATGAACATGGTGACGATGAGCGTGCACACTACGCAGCAGCTGCCCATGATGTCTACTTTAACTTCCCGCAAGGATTCAAAGAATTATGGGGAACTCATAACCGAACTGATTACGATCTTAGTAATCATCAGCGAGTCAGCGGTAAAGATTTGCAGTATATCGACCAAGAGAAGAATGAGCGATTTATCCCGTATGTTATAGAATCATCCGTCGGGGTTGGGCGAATGTTCCTAGCCGTATTAACCGATGCTTACCATGAAGAAGAAATAAACGGCGACAAACGGGTTGTATTAAAACTGAAGCCAGAGTTGGCTCCGTACCGCGTTGCAGTTTCACCTTTACTAAAGAACAAACCAGAATTGGTTGAAAAAGCTCGTGAAGTCTACGACATACTCAAGAGTGAGTTTGGCAATGTTATGTGGGACGATAACGGAAACATTGGTAAAAGATATAGAAGACAAGACGAAATTGGAACTCCATACTGTGTAGTGATAGACTTCGACACCTTAGAGAACAATACAGTTACCGTAAGAGACCGCGACACCACTGAACAACAACGACAACAAATCAGTGATCTTAATGAATTTATTAGGTAGTTAATGTTCCGCCAAAAAACCTAGAAAACAGCAATATGGATTATGGTCTTGTTATTTGGTTTGGACTGTGGCTTTTTCTTAATGTACAATTTAAAAATCTAGCTGAAGAGAGCAACTATAATTTCTTCTAATAAGCGAATGTAGCACGAAACAGAGAAGTGGTATGATTGATTCAATATGAAAACAGTCGGGATTGTTGGTTTTGGTAGTTTTGGAAAGTTCTTGGCAGAGCAACTCGATGCTAATTGCAAGGTGCTGGTCTATAGCTATTCCATAAAGCCTAACAAGTGGCAGGCGGACTTAAAAGACGTAGCAGAAGCTGATTATTTGTTACTAGCTGTGCCGATTGATTCGTACCATAGCGTGCTGAAAGACCTAAAACCGCTGCTGAGCAAAGAGACGATTTTAGTAGACGTATGCTCGGTAAAGCAAAAATCGGTCGAAATTATACGTGGTATTTTGCCTGACCAGCAGCTTGCCGTCACCCACCCGTTGTTCGGACCGCAGTCTGCCGATGAGCTGGCAGGGCATACGCTGGTGCTCTGCCCAGAAGACTCTAGCCCAAGAGTACTGCAAGAGATTGAAGACTTCGCCAAACAGCTTCACTTACACGTCATTCATATGACGGCTAAAGAACATGACAAAGAAATGGCGACGGTCCAGGGGCTGACATTTTTTATAGCCCATGTTCTAAAAGAAATGAAGCTGCACCGGCAGAAGCTAAACACACCATCATTTAAAAGACTGATTCATTTGGCCGAGCTTGAAGCGGAACATAGTGACGAGCTGTTTTATACGATACAATCGGGGAACCCGCAAACCCAAACGATCAGACAGCAGTTTATAGACTATGCAGTGAATCTGAACGAGAAAGTAAATTCAAAAAAATTGCCATGAAAATTCATTTTGTAGAATCTGATTATTGGGGTGAGCTAGAACCAAATTTCCAGATTAACTATGCCAGACAAGTCACCGATGCCTATGCCGAAGCAGCAGAGTTGCTACCTTCACTTTCAAGTCACATAAATTATGTGGTGCAACCACGCGAGTATGATCTTATTGAGGAAACACAAGACAGTGGCTATACAAAGAACAGCGAGCTTATAGTATTAGGATTTCATCCCAGGCCACGGCACGGATTAGATAGCATTTTAAACCATATACGAGCCACCGTTTTCCATGAAAGTAACCATGCTGCTCGTTTCGCTACTGGTGAGTGGCATGAAACACTGCTGCAACAAGCTATTATGGAGGGGTTGGCAACTGTATTTGAACGCGATAAAGCCGGCTCTGACCCATTGTGGGGGAGGTATCAAAACGAAGATATAGGAGCGTGGCTGCATGAGATACAAGATACTCATACCACTGCCCGAACGAATGATTATTTATATTCGCATCCAGACGGGCGAAAGTGGATTGTATATAAAGTCGGCACTTATATTATTGATAAGGCAACTGAATATTCGGGGAAGACTATATCGGAACTGACGCCATTATCATGTGATGAAATTCTAAAGTTTGCTAAGATTACGGAGTAGCCTTATGGAACAAAACAAATCACTTACAGAGAAAAGCATGCTGTTGGCATCAACACTGGTGTTAGCGTTAGGTGCAGTGGCGACGGGGGTTGAATCAGCGTCGCGAACAATGATCCCAATAGTTGGATACGAACCTCAAGAAAAACCTCAGCCCAAATATAATCCGGCTCACAACGGGTATAAAATACTCCCACCAAAAAAACTTGGTAATTACCAACATCTTTATAGATAAAAACATTACAGGTTATGTGTTGTGTGCATCACAGAAGTAGATTGAGCCGTTCGTTATGCTGATGAAACTAATGCGGAGGGAATGATGAGCGAGCTTGAAAATATGAACATTGCTATTTTGGTAGATAATTACTTTGAACAGGTTGAAATGACCGAACCGAAAGATGTTATGGAGTCTCATGGTGCAAGCGTGCATCTTATATCGACCGAGCAGAAAATGGTTCAAGGTATGAATCATGCAGAGCTTGCAGATACATTCGAAGCAGATAATCTTATCGATGAGGTAGAACCCGCTGACTATGATGTGTTAATCATCCCAGGTGGAACAATAAACGGCGACCAGTTGCGAGGGAAAGAAACAGCCCAAGAATGGGTGCAGTATTTCATGAATTCAAATAAGCCTCTTGCGATAATATGCCATGGCCCATGGATACTTATCAGCGCTGATTGCATAGAAGGGAAAACACTAACGAGTTATCCAAGTTTAGAACTGGATTTAGTAAATGCAGGAGCTACAGAATGGCTTGACGAACCAGTGGTTGTTGATGAAAACTTGATCACAAGCCGCACCCCCGATGATCTACATGCATTTACAAGCGCGATACTAGAACAAGTAAAAGCAATTAATACCTATTGAACAGTGATGAGTAGCTTATGAGGGGGCACAACAAAAGACCGCCCATAGCTAGCGGTCTTTTCATTAATGTAGGTTAACGTCGAGTACGATTGTTCTTGCGAACATGTGTATAGACATCTTCGACGATGCGTCCTGCAACGTCACGTCCACCTAGGCCAAAGGCCAAGGCGAGCGCTAGCATAATACCGGCGACAATCACGGTAATATTGGCGGTAAGGATGGTTGTATCAAAACCAAGCTGATTTACTGCCATCAATGTACCGAATATGACGAGCACGTAGAAAGCGACAGACGATATCGGCCGCGCATAATCCACCTGCATACGTACAAGAGCTGCCGCGATTAAATCTTGGAGCAAACGAGCACCGGCTACCGTAATGGTAAGCACGATAACTGCCGCCAAGACATTAGGTAGGTAGCCGAGGATTTCACGTATGACATCTCGCATAGCGGTTAAACCGAGAACATCGGCAATCGTTAATGCGAAGATAATCATAACGACCCAGAACAGAATTCTTCCGGCTAGATCAATGAAATCTACGTTCACTTCGGCGAGCTTTAATGTATTTGAAACTCGCTTATTCTTAGTGAGCTTGTTTACACCGACCATTGTAAGTCCCTTCACAACAAGCGACTGTACAAGTTTTGCGACGACAAGCGCCATTATGAGCAGTACAATTGCTGCGATCAGATCAGGCAAATAGCCGCTGACAGTTGTCCAGAATTCGCCTGATGCGTCAAACAACTGATCAACCACGCTTTGGGCTTGATCCATGATACACCTCCTTTTAGTTATGCTATGTAATATCAGTGTAACAAAGGCTACATAGATTTGAAAATCCTGCATTTTATTGCATGTGTTGTTGTACACTTAGGGTATATGAGCGAGCTGTATCCGTTGGTAAATGAGCGCCACCCCGGGCCGTATGATATGTATGAACGGTTTATGCATGAAGCAATCCAGATTGATGAGCTCCTGGATACTGAACTTTATACCGACGAAGATTACGAAGATGTTAAAGATTATGTGAACGAGCTCGAAGCAGTGTTTGGAAGCCCTATGATGAACATGCGCGTTACGCTGAACGGCGAATATGCGGTACGGAAGGAGGATGAAGACGGAAATGAGCTGTTGTTCATGGACGGAACGGTCGGAGAAATTAATGGGATATATAAAGGAGTGTATGTCTTCCCGATGCTTCATGAGATAAACGGCGATATTTTTATCAAAACCAGAGTATTGCATCGACTGAAGCACGAACCTGAAATATATTTCGACCATTTAGGAGATAGACACTGCATTACGAGGAGTACGTATTTTACTGTCCCAGGTACTTCATTAGAGACTAACTCTGTTATAAATGCTCACAGTTTTCGGTATTTGAGTGGTGAGAGCAACTGGCTGGCTGGTTCGGCCGCCGAAAGTATCGATATTATCGTTGCTTCTGATGCTTCACCGGCACAAAAAACCAATCAAATCATCACTTACTTGAAGACTAATCTAAACGATATTATGCGCGACCCTGAACTGAGAAGAAATATATTCAGTTACGTTAACTCACTTGGGTTGTTCGATAACATTGATTTACTAAGTTCAATCTTTATATACCAGTCGGAGGACGAGTATCACGCACGGTTTATTCGACGAAACACCTATCATCTGAAACGACCGAGTGGCTTAACGGTTCGATCAGCCATCCGCGTTGTAGATGAAACGGTACTAGATGGCGATAACGAACTGGATGTTTACTTTGTTATCCATCAGGACGACCCCGGTCAGATCTTTATACCATCCGATTCTAAATACACAATAGTTGCTGATCAAGAGGATTAATCATTGACTTTTATACGCTATAGCCATAAGTTTAATATATGAATTGTCCGCAATGCCAAGTGGCTGTAGAGCCAGGCATGACTACTTGTCCGTCGTGTGCTGCTGTATTTGAGCATCCAATTGAAGCTGAAAGTCAGTCCTCAAAACCACAGACTAATACAACAGAAGAAACAACTCAGAATGTAGAAGGCAACCCGTCAGAGAAACTGCTGGTGCAGCAGGTTACTAGTATTACTGGTGTTCCTGCAGGAATCGTTCCTAAGTGGCGCCGTTTTAAACCGGTAGCACTCGTAGCATTACTTGCGCCACTGGGGTTGCTTATACTGGGTGGAATTGTTTTAACAGGGGATATATATAAACCTGAGCGCGACACGGTATTCTTCCAACCGCTCGATCAAACTGAAAAAATTAAATTGGTGGCAGCATCTGCTTTGGTCCAATCGCTCTTACTCGTGCTACTACTGTCTATTTAAGATTTCGGGGTGATGCCAGCAGATAACGATAGCCTCTTAATCACTGCATCCAATAGAGATGGACGAGGAGACGAGGCAATAGATGATGACAAACTGATATTGCTTTCACGCGAATTGTTCGCGCAATGAAATGGCGTTATCTGATATGATTATCAATATGCCTGGTAAAAAGAAACAAATTTACGCGTTTATTGACAGCCAAAATCTGAATTTAGGTATACAAAAAGCCGGATTTAAGATGGATTGGCGGAAGTTTCGCCAGTATTTAGAAAAAGACCAAGGTGTCACTGAGGCTTTCATGTTCATCGGGTACGTTCCAGAATTTGAGCCAATGTATCAACAGCTGCACGATTCCGGTTATAAGATTGTCCTTAAGCCAACCTTTGACATGACAAAACCACACCCGGAAATGATGCTTGAGCATACCGACAAACCAACGGCTGAACAATCACCGGCAAAGGGTAATATCGATGCAGATTTAGTACTTTGGGCTATGAAAGAATTCCCGCACTACAGTAAGGCTGTTATTGTGTCTGGTGATGGAGACTTCTTTTGCCTGGTTGAGTACCTTGAGGCACAGAAAAAACTCGGTAAGATTTTAACTCCAAACGATCACTATTCTGGCTTGTATAACAGATATGACTCGTATGTTGTACGCCTGGACACACTGAAGCGGCGTCTTGCATATTCAGATCGTCGGTCTGGAAGCAAAAACAAAGGGAAGAAATGAGACAAGACGAATCGAATGATCTATTTGGGGATCAGTTTTTCTGGGGTGCAAGTACCGCCAGCCATCAGGTTGAAGGCGGTACTGTAAACCAGTGGACAGAGTGGGAACTATCAGTCGCCAAACAACACGCGCAACTTGCTCACCAAAGACTTAGTTGGTTGCCAAACTGGCACGAAATCAAACCGTATGCCGAAGATCCTAATAATTATGTTTCAGGTCGGGGAGTCGATCATTTTAAACGGTATAAAGAAGACTTGCAGATTGTAAAAAAACTTAATATGAATTCATTTCGATTTGGTATCGAGTGGTCCAGAATCGAACCTGAAGAAGGAAAGTGGAATAAAACCGAACTTGAGCACTACAAACATTATATAGCCGAAATCCGCAGCCAGGGCATTGAACCATTTATGAACCTATGGCACTGGACGTTGCCGACCTGGTTCGCAGATAAGGGCGGCTTCAAAAAGAAGTCCAATTTGCAGTATTTTGAGAGATTTGTACAGAAAGTAGCCGACGAGCTTCTTGATGATGTAACATATGTCATTACCCTGAATGAACCTAATGTATATGCCAGCTTCAGCTACATTACTGGAGATTGGCCGCCAGAAGAGAAAAGTTATGTTAGTTTTATGAGAGTGTACTGGAATTTAGCCCAAGCTCATAAGCGCGCCTATAAAATACTTAAAAAAGCGAAACCTCATTTGCAGGTGGGCATAGCTGCACAACTAGCAAATATCCAGGCTAAGCGGCCGCATAACTCATTGGATCAATTGTCAACGAGGTGGATGCGATATTTTTGGAACTGGTGGTTTTTAAACAGGGTAAATAAGTACCAGGATTACGTTGGCTTCAATTATTACTTCACAGATTACTGGAAAGGTGTTAAAAGAGATAATCCAAAAGTTCCACTTAATGATTTGGGGTGGTATATGGAGCCAGAAGGGCTGTATCCATTACTCATACGTGTCTGGTCGCGGTATAAGAAACCCATATTTATAACAGAAAATGGTCTTGCCGATAGCAAGGATGAATACCGGCGTTGGTGGATAGAAGAATCTTTAGTGGCTATGGAAAAGGCTATTAGTGAAGGGGTTGATTTGAGGGGATATTTTCACTGGAGCTTGCTAGACAATTTTGAATGGGCCTACGGTTGGTGGCCAAAGTTCGGACTCGTTAGTGTCGACCGGGAAAAGGGGATGAAACGCACTATTCGCCCCAGCGCTGCATGGTTCGCAAAAAAGATCGCCCGATTCCAGTCTAACGTATAATATTGACAAATACGCTAATGCTTAGTATAATGAAAGCATGAAAGAATATAACCAGTCAGCCCAATATCACACAGAAATACCGCTTCGCACGGAGTATAAGGCATATGAGGCTCGAAATCAGGCACGTGCTGATCGTGAGAAAAAAACATTACGTTATGGCTTAGGTGTAGCTGCCACTGGTGCTGCATTAGCTTTAGCTACCATGGGTGGAGGAGAAGGGCAGCCAAAAACTGAGACTCCCAACCCCTTAGCTCCTCAAGAAGATGTAGTTACGTTACCGAATGGTAATACAGTAGAAATCGCAGATGATCAATATAGACAGTTACAGTCTAATCCAGCTCAGGAAGTCATTACTGCTCAACCATCTACTGGCGAACGCGAATAAATAGCGTACTGAATGACGTACATAACACCACATGTTGTGGTGTTATGTCTTTTTATTGATTACTGTGGATAAGTTGTTTATTTCTTACAGCTTTTCATCTTAAAATGCTTGCAAGTGGGTAGTAGTGGGTTGTACACTGGGTCTAGTGGGTAAATGTGGGTAAGCCAAAACAGCCTACCAACCATAAAACAAAAACCACTATCAATAACAAGGGGATCTGATGGCCACAGACTACTTCCGGAGGAAACTAGACGACAAACGCAGGTTAACCATACCTACCGATGTTCGTACTGAGTTTTCAAGCGGCGTAGTCGTGACACGAGGATTCAAGAATTATCTGCATCTCTACCCAAAACAGGTATGGGATCAGCAAATGGAGTCACAATTGCAAGGCAACATCCTTGACGAGCGGACGGCCGACCTAAACGTTCAGTTTAGAACCGGTAAAACAGAAGCATCACTTGACCAAAAACAGGGCAGGGTGCTGATTGAAAAACATTTGTTGGATTATTCAGGAATCACCTCAGAAGTGGAATGCGTACGTGCAGGCCTGTATTGGCGCATCCAAAAACCGACAGATTAACCCAAGAACATTAACAATTCGGCACCAATAGAGAATATAGTTCTTTGCAGTAAGTTCAATCCCAGTAAGGGAAAAGAGCAGCCCGAGACTTTGGCTAAGCCATAATCCCGGCAAGATGAGAAAAACCGCAGGTTTGTCTCATTACGAAAGGTTAGCTATCTGGTAATCAACGAATGTTATAGGAATCATTTCAAAATTTCTAGCACATTACATAAACACCTCCCAAAACTCCACCTCACACATAAGTCTCTCAACTTGGCGGAAGTAAGAATTTCGATGATTTTTAAAATCACAAAATACGTTCTCACTGACACCAATGTACTTATTCTTTAAGCATCAAAACTTAAGGAAACACAAAAACAAAAACAACCAAAAAACAAAAAGTTGATTACTAGATAGGTGACCTTAAATCGAACGGTACAGTTTGAAAATAAAAATCACCAAAACAAAAACAAATATGGAAAGTCCTCACACACCCGTACTTCTTAATGATGTTATGAAGTACCTACAACCTGGTAAGGGCGAGAGTTATCTTGACCTTACTGCTGGGTATGGTGGGCATGCAGCAGAAATAGTCGCGGTTACGGAAGCCTCACAGCGCGCAACACTCGTCGATCGCGACCACGAAGCTATTGCATACCTAGAAGCGGTGTTTGCAGGGCAGGACGTTCAGATCTTACATAACGATTTTCTGAACGCCAGCCAGATGCTTGTTGGTAAGAACAAGACATTTGACATGATACTGGCGGACCTCGGGGTCTCGTCACTGCACCTTGACAAGTCGCAGCGTGGATTCAGCTTTGCAGCTGATGCTGAGTTGGACATGAGAATGAATCAGCAGCAATACAAAACGGCTGACCATGTCGTTAATACCTATAGTGCGGACGACATCACTCGCATACTTAAGGTATATGGAGAGGAACCGAAGGCTCGGAAAATGGCAGATGCCATTGTAGATGCTCGGCCAATTCAGAGTACTTCGCAGTTGGCTAAGATAGCCTTAAACATATGGCCATCTGGGAGTAAGGTACATCCAGCAACTCGTTTATTTCAAGCTATAAGAATTGAAGTAAATGACGAGTTAAAACTGCTCGAGAGCGCACTACCATTATGGTTTTCGTTACTCAAGCCGGGTGGGCGAATAGTGATTATCAGTTTTCATAGTTTGGAAGACAGAATTGTCAAACAAGCTATGAGGGAAACCACTGGTGATCGCTACGACGCTGACTTGCGGCTTCTTACTAAAAAGCCCGTCAAGGCCAACGCCGACGAAATAGCTATTAATCCGCGTGCAAGGAGTGCAAAACTCCGAGCCGCAGCAAAAATAAAAACATCCCAAAAATAGGGAGAAAGGAAGAGGAATGCCAATC
Organism: Saccharimonadales bacterium (SeqCode); assembly: GCA_038209015.1. GTDB lineage: Bacteria > Patescibacteriota > Saccharimonadia > Saccharimonadales > JBBQYC01 > JBBQYC01. Next base: position 39,763 of record JBBQYC010000002.1, on the reverse strand, counting down.
CAGGTCAAAAACCTCTCCCGTTCATACAAGGTTAGAGTCAAAGTACTCTAGCATTGTACTACCGGCCTCTGGCAACAGGGGCCGGACGAACATAAAAATAAAAATAAACAAATATATATGACATACTCAAATACACTTGCAATGAACCGCAAGCGGTTTGCTGCAAGACAACAAAATACCACGCGCTTCACGACGCAGGCACGAGCGCTGGGACCGGTAAGTAATACGATTGTGCTTCTCATTATGGCCTGCCTACTCGGCTTGCTGTATCTCACGCAAGTGACAAAGACAAACGCTTTGAGTTATCAACTAAATGACCTCAAGACGAAACAGGGAAGTCTTCAAGAAGAGAATAATGAATTGCAAGTCAATGCAGCCAGACTACTTTCGCTCGAACGAGCAAAAGATAGTAAGGTGACAGCCGGCCTTGTTAACGTGACGCCAAGTGCTACCGCTCAAAATTAGTACAAGCATTTATGAAACAGAATCAAACAGCCAGCGTACTCAGGATTCGCTTTTGGTATGGTTTACTAATAGCGATTCTTTTGCTGTTTGGCATTAGATTGTTCGACCTTCAGGTTATCAAGCATTCTTATTACCGTGCCGCTGCTCAGGCTAACCAATTAAAACAGTATGAAATTACAGCCGAAAGAGGAGCTATTTACGGTAATCTCAATGGCGAGCGAGTCCCGCTTGTTCTTAATGAAATTCGCTATACCGTATATGCCGATCCGCAGTATATAGAGAATGCCGCCGAAGACGCTTTGAAAATACAGCAGATTATTGGTGGTGATGCTACTGGATATCAGCAGTCAATGACGCAGTCAGGCAGCCGTTATCAAATTTTGGCAAAACAAATCACGAAAGAACACGCCGAAGCAATCCGGCAGTTAAAATTAAAAGGGATTGGTGCGCAGCCGGAAAATTACCGCACCTATCCACAAGGAAGGGTTGCGGCTCAGGTACTTGGTTTCGTAAATAACGAAGGCGTTGGTACATATGGAATTGAGCAAGCACTTAACGACGAGCTAACGGGAGAATCAGGCCAATTAAAGGCTATAACGGATGTAAGCGGTGTACCGCTGGCTGCCAACCAAGAAAATATTGAGATAGAACCGGTCGATGGTCGAGATGTAGTCCTAAGCATCGATATCGGCATACAGTCGCAACTGGAGACATTGTTAGAAGAAGGGCTCAAGAACGCTCAGAGCACGTCAGGCAGCGCGTTAGTACTAGACGTTAAGACGGGAAGAGTTAAAGCAATGGCTAATTATCCTACATATAATCCCGACAAATATTATGAGGTAAAAGACGCTAGTGTGTTCACGAATCCTGCCGCCAGCGCTCCATTAGAAATAGGTTCAGTTATGAAACCGTTTACTGCGGCTGCCGCCGTGAATGAGGGGGTAGTGTCGCCATCAACAACTTATTATGACCCAGCGGTTTATTCTGTAGATGGCTATAAAATTACGAATATTGAGGAAGATGGTGGAGCTGCCACAAGAAGTGTTTCGGATATTTTACAGTATTCATTAAACACCGGAGCCACGTGGCTGCTCATGCAACTCGGTGGTGGCGAATTAAATGAAAAGGGAAGAAACACGTGGCATAGTTACATGACTGAGCATTTCCGTTTCGGCCAGTTAACCGGCATTGAACAAGGATATGAGGCTACGGGAACAATTCCCGATCCAAACGAAGGATTTGGTTTGAATCTGCGCTACGCCAATACGAGTTTCGGGCAAGGCATGACGGCTACATCCCTGCAGGTTGGCGCAGGTTTGGTGAGCATGGTGAACGGTGGGACATACTTTCAACCAAGTCTAATAGACGGGTATGTGGGTGCTGATGGTAGTACGGAAGCAACATCACCCAAAATAGTGAATGATCAAGTGATCCGTCCTGAGACGAGTCAGCAGATTATTTCGATGATGGAAAATGTCGTTGAAAAAAATTATATAAGTTACCGCATGACCAAGCCGAGAGCTGGCTATAGTATTGGTGGAAAAACCGGTACTGCAGAAATTGCAAATCCCGAAGGTGGTTATTACGAAGACAGGTATAACGGAACGTTCATGGGGTTCGTGGGTGGTGCAGAGCCGGAGTACGTTATTGTTGTGCAGGTCAACGAGCCCAAAATACCTGGTTATGCGGGCTCGCAAGCTGCCGCACCGATTTTTGGAACTATAACCGACATGCTCATAAATAACATAGGGATAATGCCCGCTTTGTAGTCGCGAAAACAGGCGAATCGGCGTATAATAAAGAGAAAGAAATTCATGGATACCATACTCAATATATCAATCAATGTAGACACAATATCCCGTATTTTCGCGCTAGGCTTCTTTAGTTTTATTTTGAGTATGTTACTTACGCCTTTGTATACGACCCTTGCGTTTCACTATCAGTGGTGGAAAAAAGCCAGACAGAGCACGGTGACAGGCGAGCAGGCAACGGTATTTCAAAAGCTTCATGCCGAAAAGCACAAGCGCAATATCCCGACTATGGCCGGAATTATCTTTGTTACATCCGCGGCAGTTTCGACATTATTATTCAACCTAGATAGGTCTGAAACCTGGTTGCCGCTTGCAGCGCTCGTAGGTGCAGGTGCAATAGGTTTACTGGATGATGTTATAAACATCAGAGGAACAGGCAAGGGAGTAGCTGGATTACCGTCAAGGCTAAAGTTTTTGATGATGACGGCCGTTGCGGCTGTTGGCGGGTGGTTCTTTTTTTATAAGCTTGAAGTCACGAGCGTCTTCGTTCCATTCGTAGGAGATATCGGCGTAGGCTGGCTGATTATCCCGTTGTTTGTATTTGTCGTCGTGGCCACTGCAAATGCAGTTAATATAAGTGACGGGCTCGACGGGTTGGCGGGTGGTCTAGCTTCGATTGCATTTGCTATTTATGCAGTCATTGCCCTGTTTGAACAACGCTATGGAATTGCTGGTTTTTGTATGAGTATAGTAGGAGCATTGCTCAGTTATACGTGGTTTAATGTGCATCCTGCGCGATTTTTTATGGGAGATATCGGTTCGTTTGCACTGGGTACGGCGCTTGGGGTAGTGGCAATGCTTACCGACAGTATATTACTGCTCCCAGTTATTGGTGCAGTGTTTGTGGCTGAGACTGGTTCCGTTATTCTTCAGGTGGCATCTAAAAAACTCCGCAACGGTAGGAAAATATTCAGAATTGCGCCAATTCACCATCATTTTGAAGCTATCGGCTGGCCCGAGGCAAAAGTTACTATGCGTTTTTGGATTGTGGGGCAGGTTGTAGGCGTGCTTGGAATTATTCTATACCTGGTAGGTAATCGAGTATGAGGCCGCGCCAGCGCCGATCTTATATCGAAAAAACTGCCGCTCACCAGCGCCGCCATAAACCTGATTATATATTGTTAATTCTTTCAGCTTTACTGCTGGTAATTGGTTTAATAGTTGTGTATGCAATTAGCCCAGGTCTCGCCGCTCAAAATAATGTTAGCAACAATTACTATGTATCAAAGCAGTTTGTAGCTATCTTGCTAGGATTAGTGGCGTTTGGCATTACATCGCGACTACCCACATCTATATGGCAGAGGATTCAGTGGCCATTAATCATTGCTGCCGGCGTAAGTTCAGTAGCGGTTCGCATAGTGGGTGAGCAGGTGAATGGCGCGTACCGCTGGATACAAATTGGCGGTATGTCATTCCAGCCGGTGGAATTGGTTAAATTAGCATTGATAATATGGCTAGCTGGTTTTTTGGCAGCACGACTTAAGGAGCGAGACCTTGAAGATTATGCGAAAAGCTTGAAACCTCTTGGTATCGTTGGTGCAGCTTGTATTGTGGTAATAGCTGGGTTACAAAGCGACTTAGGTTCAACCGGTGTTATTGCAGCGATTGTGGCTATTATGCTGTTTGTGGCTGGTTTACCATTAAAACGCGTCGCTGTACTTGCCGTGGTGCTCATTGGAGTCGCAGGTCTGTTTATTGCATCGAGCGAATACCGGCGTGACAGATTTTATACGTATTTAAACCCTGAGAGCGACTGTCAAGATGCGGGTTATCAAACCTGTCAGGCATTAATCGCTGTAGGGTCGGGTGGTCTGACCGGCAGGGGATTGGCCAGTAGTGGCCAAGCGTTTGGGTATTTGCCAGAGGCGGCCAATGACTCAATTTTTGCAATTATGAGTGAAAAATTTGGCTTTATAGGCATGAGTATAATCTTGCTATTATTTGCCGGATTGTTTTCACGGCTAAAGCGGATCATTGAACGAGCGCCAGATGAACAAAGTCGTTTCATTGTAGTCGGTGTATTGGCATGGTTGAGTACGCAAGCATTCATGAATGTGGGTGCTATGATCGGATTAGTCCCATTGAAGGGCATTACACTTCCGTTTATAAGCTATGGTGGCACAAGCGTCGTCTTTGTGGCGGCCGCAATAGGCATTGTGTTTGAGATATCCCGGTATACCACGTATGAAATAAGTGCGGGATCAGAAGGGAGCATGCATGAAGGTAGTACTGACTGGCGGCGGAACAGGCGGCCACATTACTCCACTGCTAGCCGTAGCTAAGGAGCTTAAAACTTTGGAAGCAAGTGTTCATGTAACCTATATTGGCGAACGTCATGGTAAGTTTGCACATCTAACAGATGGTCAGGCAGCAATTGATGTTGTACATACGGTTTTCAGCGGTAAATTTCGTCGATATAACGGCGACTCAGTGGTGCAACGACTGTTTGATATAAAAACCAATATGCTTAATGTCCGTGATGCTATCTATTTTCTAATTGGTTTAATTCAGAGCGTTTTGCTACTGCGTAGGATTCGTCCTGATATGGTTTTTCTGAAAGGGGGATATGTCGGTGTTCCTATAGGCTTAGCATCTGCAATGCTCAAAATTCCGTTTATTACGCACGACTCAGATGCTGTTCCAGGATTAGCAAATCGCTTAGTAGCCCGTTGGGCGACTATTCATGCAACAGCTGGCCCACCCGAAGATTATCCATATACATCCAATAAAGTGCAGCAGGTTGGAGTAATCGTGAGCAGTGATTACCAGCCAGTCTCGCGCAGTATGCAGCGTGATTATAAACGTCAACTTGGTATTGAGGAAGCGGCTAAGGTACTCCTAGTTACCGGCGGCAGTTTGGGCGCGCAGCGGATTAATACAGCAGTAAAAAATAGTATAGCTGAACTTATGGAGTTTGATGATCTATACATAATTCATCAGGTAGGAAAAGGAAACATCCATATGTACGACGGCGAAGCTTACGATAGGTTGATGGTTTATGAATTCCTATCCCCGATGCATGTTTTTACTGGAGCTGCAGATGCAGTGATAACACGGGCGGGAGCCAACACTCTTGCCGAACTCGGAGTTCAAGGCAAAGCCTGCATAGTCGTACCAAATGATCAGCTTACCGACGGGCATCAGACAAAAAATGCTGAATTATTAAAACAGGTTAACGCAGCCTTAGTAGTACCAGAATCAAAATTGAATGCTGATTTAATCCGTGTTGTTACGGAGATATTTAAGTCTAACGCGGAAAGGGAGCAGCTCGGAGAGCAGCTGCAGTCTCTAACTAAAACCGATGCATCGTTAAAAATTGCCAAGATGTTACTTCAAAAATAACCAATGAAATTCTTTAAAAAAACAAATAATACCAACGAATCTGATAGAAAACAGTCGACCAAAGTCTTTGCGTATCGGTCGTACCGCAGTAGTTCTCGGCGTGATACAAATCTTGGGCGCAGACACCAAAAAGACAGTGCAGATGAAAACAGTCGCGTAGAAGCATTTCCGAGAAGGAACTGGTTATTAGTTGTAACAGTCGTCATAATCGCTGGGTGCTTAGTATCACTACTCTTGCTCGGAGGAGAGCCTGGGGTACGATTGGTGCAGGTCGAAGGTGGTATAGAGCGGACTGAGGCAGCATCTTACCAGACAGAAATAAATAAAATATGGAGCGGATCGCTGAATAATTTGACCAAGATTACTGCTGATACTACATCCGTAGAGCAAGAAATACTTACCACGTTTCCCGAGCTTGCTTCTGTGCAAATCGAAATGCCAGTTATCGGCCGTCGGCCACTAATTACACTTCACACTGAACCATCGGTAGCGATTCTCACGAACATGACAGGGGCATATTATGTATCCCAGGACGGTAAAATACTTGCACGTGTTGGCGGAGATTACTCATATACCGGCACATCAAAAATCGTAGCTGTAACAGATAATTCAGGTCTTCATCCGGAAGCTGGTGAGTATGTCCTGAATCATAATCAGATGCGTGCGCTTCGTATGTACGAGCAAGGGCTTGAAGATAATAGCATCGCGGTTGAGAGTATTGTGCTCCCAACAGAAATTAATCAGCTAGATATATACTTAAAAAAAGAATCATACTACATCAAGTTCAATTTCTTGGAGGACGTCCGGCAAAGCATCGGAGCTTTCATAGCCGCCCAGGACACGATTCAAAACCAACAGAAACCATCTCAATATATAGACGTACGAGTCCCAGAAAAGGTGTTTTACAAGTGATAGGTTAGTTCGGCAAAGAACATAGATTTTTTCTGTGATAGCTGAATCAAATCACCACTGCTGGGAATTATAGTGCTGCTTTTCCAGTCCGGATCCTGACTCCATTTGTAGGTATATTCATCTGTAAGATTCGTTATATCTCCACTAACATACGATCCACGGAGAAAATGAACCAGTACCATGCTTTCAGGTTCGTTATCTTTGTACTGGGTTACGTAAGCGTGTCCGCGATACTCTAATCTGCTTATTATAGACACCGAAGTTTGCAGATTTTGCTCCGCTTGTTTAATAAGATCCGAACCCAGCTGCACGTGGACATGCGGAAAGCCACTCATGTTGAATGCAGGATGAATATGACGTTTTGCTATCAACCATTCGTTTTGACGCCGCTCTACAGCCGCGAGGACAATAATTGCAGGTTGGAGCGCTTCTTCCAGCAGGATGGTGTCAAATCTGTCTGCAAGCATACGTCCGTCACTTGATAGCGTATAACGTTTACTTTTTTCACTATAGCGGACCAGGTCATTTTCTATCAATTGCTTGAGGTGATAGGTGAATTTACTACCTTCCATGGTAGGTGGTTTTAGCTGACTGTAGCGTGCTGATTCGCTACCCATGAGTTGTACGATGATAAATTTTTGAATCTCGTGCATTATTTAAGTGTAGCAGGGGAGAGTAAGACTGTTGGTAAAATACATTTTACTAAACTTCTCTGTACTAGATGTAGTGATATTTTTTGGCTAAAGTCCTGAGAGTAAACAGGATATAGCATATGAAGTCACAATTAAAAAAACAGAAGTTGATAGCCATCACAGGAGGCCCATGTAGCGGGAAAAGTTCGTTTATGGAACGCCTCAGAAGAGACGAGCGAATAGCATCTAAATCGCTATTTGTACCTGAAGCAGCTACCTTAATACTCCCTGGTTTTTTAGCAGTCCAGCACAGTGTCGAAACTGGTCGTGATTCAGAATGGCAGTACAGTCTACAGTCGTCAGTTACTCGTCTCCAATACGATCTTGAAGAAACGTACAAACGATCAGCAGCTACGGATGGAAAAGAATATATTATATGTGATCGTGGGCTGCGAGATGCTGAAGCTTACACCAGCAATACATCTGAAATATATCAGTCAATAGGACATACAGCCGTAAGTGCTCTGTCTAGGTATTATGGTGTTATCCATCTTGAATCATTAGCAACTGCAGCCCCAAGGTTGTATGAAACGGATTCAAATCAGAATAGGTATGAATCCATGATGATCGCACAAGAAGTAGAGAAGAGGACTATAGATGCTTGGGAAGGGCACCCGAACTGGTACTTTGTTCAGGGGTATACAAGCATAGAGCAGAAGTTTACTCGTGCACGAAGACATCTGGAAAGCATAATGGATAGTTAAGTGCTGTAGCCCCCTGTTACGCCCTGCCTAGTTCGCAAAATGTTCGTATTAAATCATACGATACCACACATAAAAACTATATATTCAAACAAAAACGTGTAAATGTCAAAAAAATATATAAAAGCAGGAGAGTGGGGGAAAAGCAAATTTTTATAATCAAGTGCGTGAAAAAGCAAACATTTCACGGCTTGTTGTGGAAAACTATAGCGTGAGCAATAGCACACCGGACACTAGGCGCATAATGGAAGCATTTGAATTAGTACACAAATAGCATATATAGACCTACAAGACACGTGTATATGACGTTTATAACAATAAGTGCGGGTATATAGCTGAGCAATCCCCTACAGGAGGGTATACTGAATCATCTGTTAAAACTATATAGTACGTCGCAAAATATACATTGTGCGACACTCCGTTGCTACCGCATTGAAGTGCTCTTTTTACATAATCTATTTAAGATTTTTGTCATATTGTTTTCTATTTTTATTAATCAAAATTTTTCAAACCTTCACTGCCCGCTTTCGGTTTAGCATATTCAATTTGTATATACAAACCCTCGATTTATGGATTGTTTACTTATTGCTAACTCTGTTCGCAAAATGTTTGGTTTATACATGCACTATAGAGAAACTGCAACGGGCGTGACCGACGGTTCACTCGCCTGTTTTTTTAGTGAAATAACCACAGGTAGTGTATCTGACATATTTTCAGCATTCCGAGCGCGCGCTTCCCATATAGATTCTTCGTATAACCTATTAAGAACTCCCTGGTGTATTAATTTATCGCGTGCAAGGCCCGTAAGGTAAACTGATGCACCTGCTATTCCTACACTTGCAACAAGATCTGCAATCAAAGGAACATCCATTAACTCATCTTTCATCTGTATTCCAGCGGCGTAGCTACCAATAGAAACACACGCGAGTGCTAAGAATCGACCCCCTAAGATACGACTTCTAATCTGCCTATCTTTCTGTATATCCCGATTATCGGGATGTATTCTATCAATGGCATGTTGAATCTCGTGAACAACCGTTTCCTGCAAATCTGGCAGGCTATGAACTGTAGATCCGGGGCTCACACCGTCTAATGTATGTTCAGCTTTCGGTTCTGGTAAAACATAACACCCGAGTTCTCGGGCAATTTTGCGCTTGTTGAATTGTAGATTATATAGATGGAATAGATTTCTTTTTATATGTTCCGCCTGACTTTCATCATCTTGGAGTAAGCGATCTAAACTTGCCATAATTTTGTCATTCATCTCATCATATAAAGTCATACTTTTAAGGTATATATCTTTAAGACCGTATGCTTCATGATCGGAATCATAGGTTTCTTGGATGTTCCGTTCACCGCCTAGATTTACATTTATGTACATCTGGTCAGGTTTGGTAGTGAGTTTGCAGTACCTCCCTTTTTTCTTAGCTATAAATTCACCAATTGCATTGTCATTGTGCATAGTACTGTTGTGCACAACGCGCAGTAATAATGGGGCATCTAATGGTTTATCACCGGCCAGCTCACTGTATATATGTTCTACAGAATCCGTATCAATATCTATGTATTTGCCCTGTAAATCTGGGTGGCTTCTAAACAGTTCACTTAATTTAATATCACAAGCAACTGCAATAGGCGCATTTTCAGGAGAAGTCATATCCTGTTTATTCAGCTAATGCGTAAGTAGCTTTGGCAACGCGCTTAAACTGAGACTTGCCCTGCAGATTCAATAAGATTGTCGTTTCTTTAACATAACGGCTCTTAAGAACCTGTTTAACGATCTCGTCACGATGGAGAGGCTCGCCTGACTTCTGTAACACCTCTGTAATAATATCGGCCACAGTTCCCTTTTTATAACCCCATTCTTTGAGTGCATAAATACCGCGTCCAATAAGTACAAATCGCTTATCTTTGATTAGTTCGTTGTGAATTGCTTGTGTCGTGACATCTTTTCGCTTGAAATCGCTGTCTTTAATAGCCCCTGCAATTTCATTGAAGTGCATGTGCTTGCCGTGTTCTTTCAGGATTACATAGATTTTATCGCGAATATTCTTAGGATTTACCATCGGCCACTTTATGAGACCCCAGCGACCATTTAGCGTAGCCATCTTCTTACTTGTACTTGCTAGAGCAGCTGCATGATGATGATTATCAATACCGGCCTGTTTAGCGATAGCCTCAATAGTAGTAGGTTCGCCAATTGTTTTAATGGCTTTCAGTATCTTGTCGACGTATTGTTTATACTCTTTTTCATTGTGATATGAGCGCCGCCCAACAGATAAGTAATAGCTATCATTTTCATCTATAACGACAAGTTTTGGACATAGTTGTGAGAGGAATGAAATACGTGCCTGATTGATTTTGTTAGTATCATTTGTAAAATTACTCGTAAAATTACTAATTGTAGCAATGTTCCCTGTTTCGCCGAGCTTCTCGATGAAAACAGCCTGAACGGTACCAATATGAGGTAGTTCGTCACTATCAGCCTGTGCTTTCATGCGTGCAACAACAGCTTTTTCGAGCTGCCGAACTCGTTCTCTCGTTATTCCGAGCAATTCACCAATCTGTTCAAGGGTTTCTTTTCTATCGAATAAACCAAAACGACGCGCAATAATTTCGCGTTCTCGTTCACGGTCTATCGTATCTAGGACGTCGTTTACTATCCGTTCTATCTGTAGTTTTACAGCTTCAGGCATTATTCCTGCTCCTTCATGTGTTTACACTATTTTAAAACTAAATGTCCTAAAAGTCAATACTTTTTATCCCACAATTGTATAAAAATTATAGCACGTAATCGACAACCATGCCTAAATCCTGTTCATGCTGTATAGCTATAAGTTTATATTGCGTGTATGAAAAATACATGCACATGCTGTAAGATAGGCCCTGCTATGGGAGAAACACATGAAACGCTCAACACGGCGGTAAATCAGTTATATGAACTCTATGAGAAACGAGACTCAGTAGAGAGTGAAATGCATGCTCTGCTGGGTCGGGTTGCAACATTGAAAGAAGAGTTAACTGATTATGATGAGCAGTTAGCAACTGTTAAAGAAATGATTGAAAATCGCTACGGTATATATGCATCTCCTAAAATCATCCGCGAACAACTCCAAGAAAAACAAAGTACCCTACCACCAGTGTCTGACGGTCGTTTTTTCAAGACGTTCGTAGTATTAAATCCAACTCGTAACGACGAGATTAATATTAATCTCAGTGAAGAAGTGCCCAAGGTACAAATTCTTAAGGTATACCCCAAGAGATTAGTACTGAATGAGCTGGAACTGACTACTGATGAGCCTGATGATAGATTCATGCTTAACATGCTCATAAATAACCGGTTGGGAGTAAATCGGCGTCAGATAACACTAAATGATTATTATAGAATGCGGGATGGTAGTCGAACTAGCGAATCGTATGCGCGGGAAAAATATGGGAAATCACTCATTCGGCTTAAAAGTTACCCACTGTGGGAGTCGATAGTTTTGGAGAGCTTGGGTAAAACCCATAAAAAATTCTACTATATTCGCCATGACGTTCTGGTAGAACCAGTCCCGACGGCTATTTCTTACGACGAGTGAATCGTTTTTTCTTAGCTGGCGCTTTTGCTAATAACTCTTTGGCTTGTTCCTCAGTTATATCTTTCGGTTCCTGATCTTTCGGTATGCGGGCATTTTTCTTACCATCGGTGATATAGGGACCATAAGGACCTTTGATAATACTAATGCCGCCGCTAAACTGAGCGATGTATTTATCTTTCTCTTGCTGTTGTTTCTCTTGGTACAGTTCACGGGCTTCAGCTTCAGTGATTTTCATTGGATCGTGTTCTTTCATGGAAACGAAGAGCTTACCGACCTTGATGTAGGGACCAAAACGGCCAATATTAGAGATGATCTCTTCTCCGTCCTCAGTTTTGCCCACGGTGCGCGGTAATTTGAACATTTCTAAGGCTTGCTCGAATGTTACATCCTCTAAGCTAACGCCTTTGGGCATGGGCGCAAAATCAGGTTTGTCTTCACTCTCTGTTTCCCCCCGCTGCAACATTGGTCCATATCGGCCATATCGGGCCACAATCGGTTTGCCGCTTGAAGGATCTTTACCGAGCTCACGAGCCTGGCTCGATTCAGCTCGACTGACATTTTCGCCCTTTTCAACCATCGGATGGAACGTCTCATAAAAATCTTTGAGCATTTTAACGCGTGATTCGTCACCTTCGGCAATATGGTCAAACTGCGCTTCAACCTTTTTTGTAAAATCATAATCGACAATTGAAGAAAAATGATTTACCAAAAAATCAGTCGTGACTTCCGCCATAGGAGTTGGAAATAACTTATTTTTATCTGCTCCATACATTGTCTCTTCTTGGCTTTTGGTAACTGTAGAATTTTGCAGAACAAAACTGATAATCTGCCGCTGCTCGCCTTCTATATCGCCCTTTTCAACATATCCCCTGCTCTGTACGGTCGAAATTGTCGGCGCATACGTACTTGGCCGCCCAATGCCCAGTTCTTCCAGTTTTTTCACGAGGCTTGCTTCGCTAAAGCGTGCAGGTGCTCGGCTAAATGTCTGCGTTGCGGTTATAATCTGTCGCTCTACAACCTCACCTTCTTTAAGATCCGGCAGGATAACATCGTCCTTTGTCCCACCGTACACTTTGAAGAAACCATCAAACTTCAGAACTTCACCCTTAGCTACGAACTTCTCTGGTTTATTACTTATCGCAATATCAATCTCTGTTTTATCAACAGCAGCAGGAGCCATTTGACTGGCTAATGTGCGCCGCCAAATAAGGCCGTACAGTTTTTTTTGCGATTCGTCTGCGCCGGCTGCCATGTTACTAAAGCTTGTGGGGCGGATTGCTTCATGAGCTTCCTGGGCACTTGAGTTTTTAGTCTTATATTGGCGTATCTGGTGGTACTTTGCCCCGTATTCTTTCGTGATAAATTCCTTTGCCGCAGCAATTGCTTCACCAGATAAAATCGTGCTGTCGGTACGCATGTATGTAATATGGCCGTTTTCATATAATCGTTGTGCGAGCGTCATTGTCTGTCGAACGCTAAAACCGAGTTTCCGAGCAGCTTCCTGCTGCAAACTACTGGTGGTGAAAGGTGCTCCGGGGTTGCGGCTACCTGGCTTTTTGGTAATTGACGCGACGGTAAAAACGGATGAAGTTATTTTATTTAGGAATGTTTCGGTTGTCATTTCATCAGTTAGTTTTTGATCGAGTTCAGCGGGAATTTCATCTTTTGATGTGAACACACCGGAAATTTTGTACGAGCTTTCGGGCTCAAATGCTTTGATTTCGCGTTCTCGCTCCAATATCAACCGTACGGCTACAGATTGAACGCGGCCAGCAGATAAACCTGGACGTACTTTTTTCCAAAGGACCGGACTTAACTCATATCCAACCAATCTATCCAGGATGCGCCGCGCTTGTTGCGCATCAACGAGCTTCATATCTACGGTCCGCGGTTTTTCTATGGCAGCTTGGATAGCAGATTTCGTAATCTCATGAAAGACAATACGTTTTGTGCTTGATGGGTCGAGTTTAAGTGCCTCACACAAATGCCAGGCTATCGCCTCCCCTTCGCGGTCTTCGTCAGTCGCTAGCCAAACTTGTTTGCCTTTAGCTGCTTTTTTTAGGTCTGCTATAACCTTTTTCTTATCTGGACTTATAGCGTAATGTGGCTCGAAATCATTCTCTTTATCAATATTGAGTCCCTTTTTTGGCAGATCTCTTACATGTCCGACACTACTCTTCACCTGGTAGTCGGATCCTAAATATTTTTCTATAGTCTTAGCTTTTGCCGGTGACTCAACGATTACAAGGTTTTTCGCCATTACGTAGTAGTTTACCTATTTAATGTATAACGACAAGACACTACCGCGTATTAGCCATAAATGCAAACACAAGTCTAGCTAAGCTGCTTGTGGGTGTGGTTGATTTGGTATGAGGGCTACGAACGTCCTAGCTACGGGCAACGGACTTCTATTGACCACTGGTCGATGAATAACCCCAGGAGCAAGATCATACGAGGTATGCGTTTTTATATCTTTGATATCCAAGCCGCTATCAATTATTTGTAAGTCCGTAGGGTTATGTTTGCTTTGAGAACGTTTAGCAAAGCTTGTCACCCATGATGCTATCTCACTGTCACGCTCAGGAGCCCCATACAGGTATTGCGTAGGCAGAGTGTCGCACATAATGAGGCCTCCGAATTTATCAACATGCCAACTAAATGATGCTTGAGCCTGATTAGGTAAAACGTCTTGGTACATAATCCAGCAACGCCCTCCCCCTTCTTTAACTCGACTAGTTACAGGGGTTTGAGGTTCTATTATTCCATCTATATAGGGTTGAAGTGGTGCGTACTGGCTGTTTCGAAGCTGGCCATCGTAGCCGAGTGAAACTTCTAGATACTGTGCGCAGCTAAGCTTACCCATAATCAACTCCGTTCGAGTTCTAAGTGCCGGAATTAAATCAGTATCAAGCTCGCTCCCGAGTACTGGAGCAGTTAAAGTTTCTAATGACATTCAATTAACATACTATGCCATCTTTCAAGCGTCAAGCAAAATATAACTAGATAGTCAACTAAGTGTCCAATGTCCGGCGCCCAAGGGGCGAATTTTTCCGGTAATTTCAAGCATGGTCATTGTTTGATTGAATAAGGCGGGATCAATACCAATAGAAGTTTGAATGATACCTGCATCGGTTACGCCCTCCTTCATACTGTTTAAGATGAGAGCTTCGTGCTCATTCGCTGCAACAATGTCATTGTCTGACTGGAAATCGAACTCACCTAACTGATGTAAGATATCGTCTGTGCCCGTAACCGGCAGAGCACCAGCTTTTATGAGGTTGTTTGTTCCCTTGCTGCCCGGACTGGTTATATTCCCCGGTACAACCATGACAGTTCTTCCCTGCTCAAGTGCAAAGTTGGCGGTATGTAGTGTTCCGCTACGCTCTGAGGCTTCGGTAATTAGCAAAATATCGCATAAACCGGACACAATCCGGTTTCGCGCTATAAAACGCGATTTGAAGGCTTCTGAGCGGTCGTCCTGGCCATATTCACTTATGAGTCCCCCGCCCTTTTCAATAATCCTTTCTGATAACTGCCGATGGCTCGCAGGATACACCTTGTCCACAGGGGATGGCAGTACGGCTATAGTGATTCCCCCAGCTTCAAGACAGCTTTGGTGGGCTATAGAATCAACCCCCAGAGCTAATCCACTAACAACCACAACCCCTTTACTGGCTAGTTCAGCGGAAAATTTTGATGTTACAGCCCGCCCATAAGGAGAAACAGCCCTGCTGCCAACAATGCTGACCACAGGGCTAGATGTAAGTCCTTGAATTGATCCGCGATAATATAATTTTTCAGGCACAGAATAGATAGTTTTGAGTTTGTTAGGGAAACTACTGTTGTCGCGTACTACTATATTGACATTCATACAAATACCTATTGACAAATAATATAAATTTGCTAAAATTGCAACTCGTAAGCGGTATACCCGTTTTATGTACCTTACATACCTATTCTAACAGTTCTCACGCAAGTGAGACTATTTGTTAGATTGTTTTAGAGTCGTCTAAAGTTGTTACCCTCCACTTTATACTCTTGCACTATCTTTTTCTCAAATTAGGAAAAGAGTACTGAGTTATGGATTTCCAGACCTCAGTATATTGAGAAAAACTTCGGTTTGGCTCATGAATGCAGGCTCTAAAACAAACTAACCCCTTTAACTACCAATCAATGGCAAGTATCCAGTACTCCGCGTGCGGAGGCGTGATCATCTGTGGATATGTATCTACGCTTTGTCTGGGTGGGTTGAAGGGTGTTTTCCGAGCTCGTGCATCTTTTGCGAGAATGCACGAGCTTTGAAATGAGCCTCCAGCGGTGCCCACCCCCTCTGGAGGCTCTTTTTGGATAAACTTATATGAATGAACGTTTACTACATACTATGATCAATCAGGGAGCCGTGAAGCTTCCTGAGCTTGTACAGCCTACCGAACTATATCGGCTACAGGATTCCCCGCCGCTTTACATGAAGCGGTTACAGCTTATTGCTCCTGTGTTAGGTGAATTTATTACACGTCTAACAGGCGGTATTCCAGAATCCATAACAACGCTATCTTTGGAACCTATCTCAGCGCAAAGAAGTTCTGACCTATATGGTTCACTGCACATTGATTCAAATATCACACACGGTCTCAGTGTATTGCTACCGCTAACTGGCCCGAATGCAGACTTCTGTTTTGCTGATGAGCCATTGAAAATGCGTCACGCATTAACACAGGCAGACCAATTCTCGTATGGTCCTGGAGACGCAGCCTTAATCCGTCAAAAGATTGAATATAACGACGGTGAATCGTACAAAGTAGTACCGCAAATATATCACGCTGGCATTGCATTTGAACCCCGTGATTTATTAATCTGTGATGTTTATTTTGAAGATACATTACACGTGCCGAACAGACTCTTAACAGAGGTAGTAGCATGATCATCAATGAACGGTTCAGGCTGCTCCAGCCAGAAGACGATGATAGGAGTCTCGTACAGCATCTAGATATTTATTACCATTTTAATGAGGTGGGCAGTCTTATAGGACTGCTTGAAGATGCCCGCGAGCAAGAACGTCAGGGTTATTTGAATGCAGGCGAAGTAGGTGATATTGCTATGCAGGCATATTACGGCGATATCTATAAACAAATGAATGAGCTGCTTGATACAGTAGGCGTAGCCGCCGGACATGTATTAGCAGAAGAAACCGAGTACTTTCTTAGCAACTAGATCGCTCGGTGTGGTAATCTTGTCCGACTTCTGCATGAACTAAAACAATACGTTCCTCGTATCGTGAGGTACTTGCGTGGTAGCAACAAATTCAGTTAATAGCGCTGTTACTTCCTGGAGTATAAGCGGTACGGTTTTTTGCTCGGTTTGATTGAATGTTCCCAATACAAAATCGGCGCTATCGATTTGTTCAGGAGTCTTTGGGCCAATTCCAACGCGCACTCTGCCGAACTCCTCACCCAAATGCTGGATGATTGATTTGACACCGTTATTACCGGCTGCTCCGCCCCCCATGCGGCATCGTATGTGGCCAAACACAACGTCTAGCTCATCATGTACTACAATGAGGTTGTTTGTTTGGACTTTGTAATATGCGCTGACTGCCTGCACTGCTTCACCAGAGAGATTCATCATTGTTGTTGGCTTAATGGCTATTACCCGCGTGCTGCCAACGGTCCCTGTACTAACATGGCTTTTCAAATCCTTTTTATGAATCCAAGATTCCATATTTTGGGCTTTAATAAACTGATCCAAACAAGCAAAACCTATGTTATGACGAGTATTCTGATACTTCGCCCCATCGTTCCCAAGACCCACAAGAATAACCGTGGTGCTTAACCCCAAAGTATATAGCGGCTTATTATTTTCAGTGTTGAAAGGATTCTTGCGAATTAGTCCCATAGGGCAAGTATCTTTGATATATACCTTCTATGCAAGCCGGTAAATACTGATTCCAGGCAATAACATAAAAAAATCGAAAAATAAGATACAAAAATTTCATAGACCATCATGGCGAGCAGTTGCTGTTATAACATGGTTGGTTTTATTGATTGCATTGACAGTTCTTAGTGCATTATGGAGTTGGGATGCAATCAAAATAGCCATCCAGGGTGATTTCAATGAATATTCACGCTTGGTGCGTAGCGGCATGGACGATAGTTTCCGGCAACCAGTGGTATCTGCATCCGAAGGTGTCTTTGTTCTACCTGAAATAGACATTGCATTGCCGTATGAAGATAGCTTTTATAATTTGCGCTACAACGCTTATACCGAAAACGGTTTTCAGGAAGCTTCATTTACTACGAGTGATATTATCGTTGCATCGACACAGCCTAAAGGGATGGGAGATGCAAGTGCTTTCGACATGCCTCATTTTTATTGTAGCCGGGTTGTAACAGTAACCAATCAAGAAGTCAGTGATTATGGTAAGCAGCTAGACGAAGTTTCATTAAACGACGGGCGAACTCTGTACGTCTATGCAAATGAAAGACAAGGTACTGATTGTAGTGCAGTGTTCAATGAAACAGGTGTTGATGAGTTCTTATATCTTCTAAAAAAGCCCGCCCCTACACGCTTTAGTTTTCCTCTGTTTTCTTATAGCGGTGTGAGCCGGGTTGGTCCTTATCAAAAAACCATAGTTTGAGCACTGTGCCTTCAAAGCCAAATTTCTCTCGAAGTTCTCGTTCCATATAGCGTTTGTAACTTGCCACAACTAGTCTTGGCGGATAGTCGCACCCTTGAAGATGTTGTCGCATACCGCCAGCTGCACTTCCCTGCCAGTGGCTGGTGCAATGGCCTCAAACTCAAACTTGATGACGTCATCACGGCCACAGCCGGTTAGTTGCACAAACAGACGACTGGTATCTTGATATTCCACGTCCGTATAACCTGCATCTTCTAGGTACTCTTGGGCATCTGACCCGTCATATGACCTTTCAGATAGTTTTGCGGCCCCATATTGAGCAGGTACGCTCACTGCAACTGCAGCCCCAAAGGCGACTGCGTAGAACCCTGCAAACAAACCATAGTCTTTTATTCTTTCGCTGGATGATTCGTAGTGCTTCTTTCTCATAATTACTTCCTTTCATTCGTAGTTATATTTGAACTAACTGGATACGCCTCATATATCTTTTCAGAGACTTCTTCGGTCACTGTTACGCAACTGTTGCTATCGGCTTGTGAGTCATATACTTCTTGGCACTGTCGTAATTTCAGGTAATAGCGTGCTGGGTCATAGTGCATGTTAGGCTTATTGCCGACCATGACAGTCCAAGTGTCGGGGTCATCGTATTCTTTATCTATGACTACGGCAGGTATCTCGGTGTTTAATCTAGGTTGTTCAGTGCGGGCGGTGAAGTTTAGAGCAACACCGCCTAACACTAACCCGCAAAGCGCTCGAGAGCGCCAATTAAGACGTTCGTACATCATTTATTCCCTTGTGGCTGTAACGTTCTGGTACAAGCAATGTTGCCTGCTACGGTAGCTATTTCTTGGCTGATCTCATATTGACCAGTACAGACTTCTAGTACGTCACCATTTTGAGTTTCAAAAGTAAATGACTTATTAGACGAGTCTAATATCAGGCCATCGACATCATTGAAGTCACCAGCTAGTTCTTCTTGCAAATGGTGGTTGTTAGCTTGTAGCTCCGTTGGGTTTACATCGTCATCCCTCATGGCTTCAACTAGTATGTTGGATGTGAACATTATTGCTATCCCAAACCACATACCTCTCACAAAACCTGAAGGGCGCCATTTTTCGATGCTTGATTTGTATTCTGACATTGCTGAACTCCTTACCTATTACTTTCTAACGATCGTGAACACACCAAGTCACCGGCAATGAGGGCAAGATTTTCTTGCACTTTATAGTTGCCTTTGCAGACTTCGAGCTGTGAACTTTCTTCGGTTTTAAACGTGAAGTTGCCATAACCATCCAGTCTTAAATCACTCAGTGACTCAAAGTCCTGGGTTAAAGTCTCCTCAATCTGTTCATGGTAAACCTGGGTCTCAATGACACGGTCTTTAATCTTGTCTTCTTCAATAAACGTATCAACCAAATTCAGGATTGCGCCTGGCATCAAAAATGCAGCGCCCCAAAAATAGCCTTTCCAAAATTGCTTCTTATCTTTTTCCATAGAAAAACGCCTCCTAATGCGTCTAGAGTTAAGTTAATTGCCTTAGTTTGGACTAACTTATCCCTTATCGCGGAGGCGCCTATTGATACTTGATCAGGCCGCTTCTGGCTTGGGTTAGAACTGTTTCGGTAGCTGGCAGGAACACTGGATGTCCTTACCTGCTAAAGACTACTGTCTTCAGTATGTATTATAGTACATGAGGACAGTATTGTCAATAGTGTGTTCTAATCTGTTTGTTTGTCTTTATCTTTGTAGCGGTGTGAGCCGGGTTGGTCCTTATCAAAAAACCATAGCTTGAGCGCTGTGCCTTCAAAGCCAAATTTCTCTCGAAGTTCCCGTTCCATATAGCGTTTGTAACTCCAGTGGAGCAACTTTGTCTGCCGTCCAAATATCTTGAAGTTAATAGGATTATCCGACTCTTGAACAATATAATTTAGATGTGGCTGTGAACTCTTAAGACCAGCCGGCGGGTGTTTATTTACAACCTGACGCAACCACCTGTTGAGCTCTGGTGTTTTTATCTGCGTTTGGCGTCTTTGATCAATTTCAAGGATTAGATCAAATAACTTGGTAACGTTCTGCCCGGTGACTGAACTGGTGAAAATGAGTGGCGCCCAGGGGGTAAAGCGAAAATCAGCTGCAATTTTAGGAGCTAGTCCGTCGCGCGTGTAGGCGTCTTTATCCAGGCTATCCCATTTACTGACCACTAGAACTAAGCCCTTGCCTGATTCCTTAACCATACCCGCAATACGCTGATCTAACGCCACACTGAGTTCATTTGAATCTATCAGGAGTAAGCAGACATCGGCCTGCTCAATTGCTGCAAGGCTACGCAATACGCTGAAATGTTCTATGCCGCGTTCAATCTTACCTTGTCGGCGTATACCGGCAGTGTCCATCAGTTGGATATTTTTTAGCTTGTATTTGATGCTAAGCCGGTTAACATCGCGGGTCGTCCCTGCTCTGTCGGCTACTATAGCCTGTTGTTTCTTCACCAGTGCATTAAATAGCGCAGATTTTCCGACATTCGGCCGGCCGAGTAGGGCTACATATATATCGTCAGAAGATTTTTTGGTGACTCGTGGAATAACCTCCGTAAGATCATCCAAAAGTTCTGCTATACCACTGTTTTGGGTCGTGCTGGTGAGATAAATCTGCTTGATACCAAGTCGCATATAATCCGCGGCAGTATTGCGAGGTGCTTTATCGGCTTTGTTTACGAGCAAAAAGACTGGCTTACGGCTCTTTAGAGCAGTCTTAGCGACGCGTCTGTCTTCTTCTGTGAGTACAGTATCGGCTTCGATTACAACCCATATAACATCTGCCGAATCAGCCGCCTGCTGAATTTGTTCTTGGATAGTTAGTTCAAAATCATCCTCTGCAATTTTCATTCCGGCAGTGTCTATAAGCCAAAAATTTTGCCCGTCATGCTCGGCCCGCGCCCATACGCTGTCGCGAGTAGTACCAGCTTCTTTTGCAACAATGGCTTCGCGGCGTTTTAGGATATTGTTGAACAGACTTGATTTGCCGACATTGGCGCGGCCTACAATCGCTACTATTGGTGTTTTAGTCGTACTCATTGCTTCCTTATACTACTCTTCATATCCAGGTTTTGGTTTTGGAAAATATATAAAATCGGGTACATCAGAAATATATGCCGAGTACACGTCATTATAATGTGTTTTGTCGCTATGGAATAATGTTTTAAGCGTAGCAATTGCTTCAAGTGAATTGTATCCGTCTGATGGACTGGCGATAGTGAATGCTTTTGAGTATTTTGCCAGTTGCTTATCTTGCTGATACGGCACATTTTCTTTTTTCGTCCACCGTAGATCGCTGGGCATCTTAGCAAATACCACATGATCTATGTCACCTCCCACAACGCGTCGCGCTGATTTGAGCACATCCCTAGCGATATCGAGGGGCATCCCCTCATTTGCAATGCTGCAATAGCTTAAAACATCCGAATAATGGCTGTAGGCTGGTTCTATGAAGCCTATACTGTCCAGGAGTGGACCTTCCTGAGCTTCAAAAACGGTTGACGCATGATGTAATGGGGAATTTCTAATCGCAATTCCTGTGGGTATATTCCAGTGCTCCAGTAGTGCAACGCCGCCTAGTGCTTGCCCATAGCACGTCCCCTTGCCCGCTTTAAGGCAGTCCTCGGCATCAAAAACAGTACAATTCGCGTCATACGAAATTGTACTATCAACCCATTCAGCAGCTGTAACACCGATAGACTCGGCGGTTAACTCCGGTGGTTTTGGGGCAAAATCGAACAGCATTTCTGACTGACGTATCATAGACATAAGGTGTTACTTTACAATAAAATTACTAAATTTACAACAAGATTTCAAAACGGACACACAGAGTTTGCTAATGAGTAACGATTCGAAAGTCACCAGGTTTAAGATTGTTTAACTTATATGGTCCGAACTGGGTTCGGTGCAATTCTTTAACCCAGTGCTTCAAGGCACCGAATGTTCTCCTAATTTGACGATTCCGTCCCTCTGTTAGTACAACTTCATATTGCTTTGACCCAATAGCGGTAGCTTGCTTGAAGATACTGATGCCATCATCGAGCTGGATGCCGGTGCGGAGCCGTTGTAGCTCATCCTCAGTCAGTTCCCTGTTGGTTGTAATACGATACACTTTGTCTTTGTCGTAGCGTGGGTGGGTTAACTGTTCGATGAGTTTTCCATCACTTGAAAGCAGTAGTAGTCCTGAAGAATCTTTATCGAGGCGTCCGGCAGGATTGAGATGTTGGTAGTCGGCTGGCAGCAAATCATAAATTGTACGGCTACCCTGGCCATTACGCGAACAAACGTAACCAGTCGGTTTATGCAGAGCAATTGTTAGTGAGCTTAGCTGCGGCTTTAGCTGGGAGCCATTGTACACAACCGTATCTGTTTCAGAAACGCTTACCCCCTGCTCTGCAACCGTGCCATTTAAAGTTATTTTGCCTTCATCAATGAGAATATCGGCTTTGCGT
The DNA here is from genome assembly GCA_038209015.1 of Saccharimonadales bacterium (SeqCode). GTDB lineage: Bacteria > Patescibacteriota > Saccharimonadia > Saccharimonadales > JBBQYC01 > JBBQYC01. The sequence goes on along the minus strand of JBBQYC010000002.1, from coordinate 17,139 downwards.
CTGGCAATTCCGAGTGCATCTGCCACATATTTATTGATTCTCATGGCAAAAGTATACGCTATAAGGCGATATTGCTTGGATCAAAGGTCGCTTCAGCAGGGTTTGCTGCTGCAGGTTGGTTAGGCGATTGACTGCCTGGCACTTGTTTTTCAATTTGGCTCTGCGGGGGTGCTTGTGGAGCGTTTGGATTCGATCGCGGTTCCTGAACTATGGTCCTCGCATCGTTTTGTATAGCTAAAGTCTGTTGCGCTACAGGGTTTGTTTGCTGTATAGGAATATTCGGAGCGGCTTCGCTTGGTGCCGGGACAGCAGATGACATGACCGGAGCTGGCTGGGCGTTTGTATCGCCGGTAGGGACTTGGGGCTGAGCTTGTTTAGCGAGGATATCTTGGAAGCTAGGCTTGCTCGGATCGGTCAACGGCTGGATTACCTTCTTATTAGCAATAGGTACGCTTCCTGCATATGTCGGTGCATTACGTTGCGGGGCGGTTTGCGGGGGTTGAGCTACGCCGTAAGCATCAACCGCTACGCCAGTTTCGTTAGGAGATGGAGGGTTTGTAGGTGCAATAACAGTCGGACTGATCGTATTAGGAGCTGGAGCTGGTTGGTTCGGTGCGGGAACAGTAGCCGCTGGCTGGTTGATTGGCGCTGCAACAACGGTATCGACTGCCTGAGAGCCGTTCATAACTGGAGAAGCAACTAGAGGTGGTGGAGGCGGAGGAGCAACTGCATACGGATCGGCGGCGACGCTTACCGAACCAGGTGATGTTTGAGGTACATCAGACAAAGGTACATCAGGTTCATTTATAGATAAATCAAGCGGGACGCTTAAATCTGCCGGAGGCTGTGGGGCTGCTTCTTCTGGTACTTCTGCGGTCACTGGCGCAGGTAGCTGCACAGGTTGCTCTGATTGCGATTCATTTGTCTCTGTAGTAGGTATAGCAAAGTTTGTAGCTTCTTCACTCACTTCTAGATGAGTGGGCGTATCAGCTACAATGGACTCTTCAAACTTATGAATTTGATCTTCGACTATTTGGTTTTCTTCTGTAAGAGATGGTAGTTCTGGTGTTGCGTCGCTCTCAGCTGGAACTGCCGAGGCGACATCAGCTTTTGGGTCAGGCGGCGCGCCTCCCGGTGCTGGTTGAATAATTGTTGCATCTCCACCACCTTGAGCTGCCGTATCATTAGGTTGTTGTAATGGATTGACGACTAATGGGTCAGGTTGCATTGCAGCCATATCTTGGACTGGCGTTTGTACTGGCGGAGCCTGTACAGGTTCATCTAAAGGTACTGGTGGAGTAGGCTGGATAGTCGTTGGCACCACCGGTGGCGCTACTGCCAAAGGATCTGGCATAGCCGGTGCGGGTTGCGGAGTAGTATTAACTGGTTCTGGTGATTGTACTTCTGGAGTTTCTTCTTGCACTGGCGGTGGAGTTGTTTCGCCGCTTATAACTTCGCGAGCGGCCCGGGCTACATCTTCAAGCGTTACCTGTGACTTTACAAGATATTTATCAGCTCCCAGCTTGTCAGCTCGGATTTTGTCTTCAGCTTGGCTTAGGGCTGTCATCATTATAACCTTCGTATTTTTGGTTTCAGGAGTGCTACGCAAAATATCGAGCATATCAAACCCGCTTATTTTCGGCATCATGACATCTGAAATGATAAGGTCTGGTTTTTCTTTAACTGCCATCGCCAGCGCTTCTTCGCCATCTTTGGCTGTTACGATGTCGTACCCTTCCGCTAATAGGCGGGCTTCATAAATTTCTCTTAAATTGTTGTCGTCTTCGACAAGCATTACTTTTGTCATATGTTTCTCAGTATATCTTGCTCATGCTTAATTTCATATATTTTATCATGCTGGACGGGCCTATCAAAGAGTTAATTGGTTAAAGCTGACTGTTCCTGTTCTACTTTTTGTAAATCAGTTGCTTTCTGTGTAGATAATCGTGGCAAATTTATATAAAACGTACTACCCTTGCCGGTATCGCTATCGACCCAGATGTTTCCGTGATAGAGGTCAATTATCTGCTTACATATAAATAGGCCTAGGCCTGTACCACCTATTGTTCGTGTCGATGAATTGTCTACACGGTAGAACTTTTGGAACAAATGTGGAACATCATCTTTAGGAATACCGGCTCCTGTATCTCGTACAAATAGCTGTACAACATCAGGGTTACCGGTGAGGCCGACCGTTATTTTGCCGCGCTCAGTGTATTTGACAGCATTATCAAACAAATTGGTGATAACTTCGCGCAGCCTATCCGGATCTACATGGACATAGTAAAGAGGCCGCACTAAGTTACCGTTCACATTACTCGTTGTTTCACCCTGCCCGGCTCCGAGTTTGAATTCAAGAAGCAAACCTTTTTTTTCGGCAGCGAACTTAAGCCCATCGGTGAGCTTTTGTAAGTATTCAGACATCTCAACAACTGTCGGATGGCTAACAAGTCGTCCATCTTCAGCCTTAGCGCTCGTAAGTAAGTCTTGGAAGAGTTTGCCTAGATGGTGAGTTGAATCCAGGGCTTTATCAAGAAAACTGCGCGCTTTGGTATCGATGGTTGCTACTTTATCATTCAGTGCCAGTTGTAAATACCCTTCGATTGCCGCGACTGGCGTGCGCATTTCATGGCTAGCAGTGCTAATAAACTCAGCACGCTTAGCTTCTTCAGCCCGCGACACACTTATATCTCGAATAATCGCGGCTGTGCCAGTTGGCTTTTGACCCTGTTTGTTCAGAACCGGTGTTACAGCCAATGAGACAATGACCGACGAATTATCTTTCTTCATCAACTGATATGATGCATCTGCGGGTTGTCCACTCGACAGTACTGTCTTAAACGGATTGAGCTCATCAGAAAGCTCGGAGCCATTTTCTTGCTTTAGTTTCAAGACAAGATTCACGTCAATTCCCTGCGCTTCAGCCACCGGCCATCCAATCATCTTTGCGGCAGCAGGGTTAATGAGTTTAATCTGACCTGTATGATCAGTCACGATGACGCCGTCTTTAATACTCTGCACTAATATTTCTGCTTGCTTTTTTGTGTCCTGAAGCTGCCCGGAAAGCTTAGTTACCTGCGCGCTTTCCTGGTCGATACAGACACGCCTCCATGCATAGTAACCTCCAATTGCTATCAGGTATACCGCTAAGGCGGCAATGAAACTGAATAGATCGAGCGAGAACTGTCCTGGTATATCTGTAGCTATAAGCAACATGTATAAGGTCGTTAAGAAACAGAACCCAATCATTGCATACGGGCCGAACATGCCGCTCGCTAGTACAAGCAGGATCCATACGCCATGGTAGTACGAATGAAGCCTGCCGGTGCTATGGATGAGATTTACGAGGTTCATCATGAATAAAAAAGCCAGTAAGAGTGAAGCGGCCGCTATGCCATTATTACGTTTAACATAACGGTATAGCGTGACCACAAACAACAGATGCAGCCCCGTGAGACCGAGCGTTACGAGCGAAAGGCCATACTCCAGGCCTATTTCTTTTAAGCCTGGAACAGTGAGGTCAACAATAGTCGCTATAAAGAATACCAGCGCAAATACCGTGGTAATACGCGTAAAATATACATACCATTTATCAGCTACATACTGCATGTAAAAGTATCCTGTTCTGCGCTAAACTGGTCTGATTTATTATTAGGTATTTTTGTTCCCACCATACATTTATTCTCTATTGAGTGCTTACGCTTAAGTATACACGAATTCAATGAATATTGAGTAGACGCTCTACCCCTGTTATGATATGCTTCGGCTGGTTTAGATATTTCCATACCAAGACTTGTGTGTTTAGAATATGTAAAGGAGATGGCTTTCTTTGGTTTTCAAGTTTGCCGAGCAACTTGTTTTTCGGCAAACTTGAAAACCAAAGAATTACACAATCGACGCGGCCTCATCGTCCCAGTAGTAATCTTGTTAAGATACTACGGGATACATCTAACGGTTAGCCTGCCTGCCGGTAGGCAGGGACACCAGCTCTTGTCGGAGACAAGGAAAATAAATAAGCCATCCTGGCAATGGCCAGAACGAGCAAGTACTTTAAAATCAACACAGACCAATACGGTCCCGTCGTCTAACGGTTAGGACACCAGGTTCTCATCCTGGCAATAGGGGTTCGATTCCCCTCGGGATCACCATAAGAGAATTTTTAGATGTTACCATCTGAGCAAGCGAATTCACCCCTGTAAAAAGGGGTGTTTTTGTGTTTCCAGGTTTTATTTCTTCGTAGGTTGGCAGTTTTGTGAATAGTGCCTTGAAAAACAGTGATTTTTTAACTGGTGACCTCTGTTTTAGCAGTAGTTCATCAAGGTTTTCCAGGAAATATTCTATGCGGTCCAGTGCATGCTCCATTTTTACGTCTTTTTCGTTATCTTGCTTATTTTTCTTGGCCTGCAATACAGTTATTTGTTTTTCGATACGTTCGAGGTCTGCCTCTAGGTACTGCAACGCTGTCTGATTATTCAGCACCTTCAGCTTATTTATAATCATCTCTGACTCTGTGCGTAGTGCAGTTATACGTTCGTCTATGGTTTCTAGCTCTTTCAGGGCTTCCTCGCGGTGCTTTTCGTACAGTTTGCGCACTAGTGTCATAACATCATCCACGCGTTCTTTGGGCACAACAAACTGCTTCACAAACGCATCGACGCTTTCTTCTAGTTCATCCTTCGGCACTCTAAAATAGTGGCCATGATTACTACAGTGATAGGCCGGATAGTATTTTCCGTTTTTCCCTCTAGACGCACTACCAAGTAGCGGCTTTTCGCACTCTGGGCACAGTACAAACCTTCTGAATGAAAACTCCATAGTCTTTTTGCCTCGATTGAGCACGTTTTTGGGTGCTTCGGACTTAGTGATTGTGTAGTCGCCTTGCTCATCAACGTCTATAACTTTCTTGCCACGGTTAGCTTTATTGAACAGTGCAATACTTACCAGGCCATCAAACGCGGCTTTAGTGGGCTTATTGTCAGACCATTTCTCGCAAATGATGCCTGCATACAGATGATTGTGCAGTAACTTCTGCATCGCCTTTACGCTGAGTGGTTGACCGCCAGTTTGACGGACTATCTTGGTACGGTCATGTTTACTACGAACGTTGCGGACTCGAGTTTTAAAGCCCTGGTCGTTCAGTTTATCGACAATTTGTTGGTCCGTTAGGTAGTTTCCGGCTCTTAGCTTAAATATCTGTTCTATGAATGTAGCTTCTTCTGGGTGAGGTTTTAGTATTGTGCGTTTACCGTGCTGTGTTTCGACTTTCTCGCTTGTAAATCCATAAGGTGTCTGGCGCATCCAGTAGCCGAGCTGGGTGTAGCGTATTTCGGCACCGATAACACGGCTCAATATGTCGCGTAGTTCGTCCTTTGACCTTTCGGCTTCCAGTATCTCGGACTTTTTAGTTGGTGAATATATGCTCCAGTTGTATTCAAATCCAAGGTGGTCCAGTGTGTTAACTTTCTGGCCACCAATAACACCGTAAATGTCTACTAGTGACACTCCTGCCTGGTCGAGTTGTAGTTTTAGCGGATTGTATACATCAGAGCCACCGCGCGTAAAACGGTCAATCGATTTAATAATGAACAGGTTTATGCCGTTCTTAGGGTTCTTGCAGAAATCAATCGCTTGCTGAATGGGTTGCTGCTCTTTGCTAGCTGATTCTAGGAAAACGAAGTATTGCTTGATGTTAATACCACGGGTTTCTGCGAAGCGTTCAATTTGTTCACGTTGGGCTTCGGGCGAGTCACCGTCTGTGCCTTGTTTGGTTGTAGACACGCGTATGGCTGCTACGGCATTTACATTAGCTTTCTGTAGCATGCCCGTGACCCTTTAGTTCGTCTTCAACGGTTTCAATGAGTAGTTTGGCAAGTATTTCCATTCGGTCCTCTAGACTGAGTTCCGGTTTTGGCTTGTTGGTTGATCCTTTTCTTCTACCCATTTTACCCCCTATAACCTACCTATATAGTTATAGTTTACTACCTAAATAAGCATTATTCAAGGATAAAACGTTGTATTATTCTTATAATTCCGAAATTATAACTTTTAACTACATTCACCCCTGTTTATTATACTAATTCTTGTTCTCTCCTTTATACTACGTATATGTACGAGAGAAAACTAAACCAAAAACAATCCAACTTACTACAACTCGTCTACCGCTTTCGTTATGTAACTACAGATAATCTAGCTAAACATAGAAACACTTCAACCAATGCTGCCTACAGTGCCCTACAGATACTTCACAGTAGAGACTACTTAGGTAAGATATATAAAAAGAGCTATCGCCTACAGAACAAATCAGCCAGGTATTACCTAGCGCCAAAAGCTATTAAGTATATTCAGCAAAACATGCCAGACATAGACAAGGACAGCCTAGCTAGCCGGCTGAGAGAGCGCACAAAGTCGGAAGACTTTATAGACCTGCAGGTATCCATACATGGCGCTTACATTGCCATAGTAGGCACTGGTGTAGTGATTATGACCGGACCAGAAATATCTACTATCGAAGGTATGATAAAACCCCTACCGAGCTTGTATGTGAAGCCAAAGAATGGAAACCACTACTTTATTGAGCTAACCGACGGCCAGCACTTGTTCATAGCTAAAAAACGTATCAGAAAATATATAGATCACTATGAATCAGATGATTGGGAGTGGGATAAATACCCAGATGTTCACATTATCCGCAAGTCTAAGGCCGACTGCCGCAAGCTAAAAGAATATGTTGATGAGAAGATGGAAGAGTCATATTTAGACGAGGATGACCTTTCTTTTAAAGTAGTACCTAAAAAAGTAAACTACTAAGCATGGAGACAGCACTAAACGCTTTAAATTCTATCTGGATCTGGCTGTACAGTAACGGTTTAATTCTGAATATTCTAGAGGCTGTTCTAGCGGCCGCTTCTATAGCTTTGCTTGCATTTATATTTAAGAACACTATTTTTAACACTTTAAAAAAACTTATACCTAGGCTGGAGAGCAAAGTTCCACACGTAAACTTTGAGGTTCGCAGTAAAAAAACTAAAGGAAATAACTGGACTAGCTACATAACTGTGAGTAACGCAAGTAACGAACCCGCTTACAATCTGTATGTGCATTTTTATGAACAGTTTGCTGGTGAACGATTTTCTGTAAAAGCTCTTGATGCTGAAGAAGAGATATCCAGAGCAGTCTTAGGTATTAGAGACTCTTTGGAATTTAAGTTAGCTGGAGTACAGTTTGAGGGCTGTAATGCTACTTGCGATCAGCAAATATGGGTTGAGTATGAGAATTCGGTGGGGGTCAACTTTAGGGTTGTCAGCATACCTCCCAGCCCTAGAGGAGATGCATCCAGTATCAAACCTCCTAGAATTATCAAAAGAAGATTTGAACGTTTACCTGGCGCCAAAATTGAGGGTGGCAAGAGGCAAGCCAAAAAAGTCATTAATGGAAAAGTATCTTATCTACCAAAAGTTAAGAAGCTGGATATTGTAAGGTACCGCTTTTGGAGTAGTCCTTATTGGAAAATCAAAAATCGTTTTAATAAGTAAGCAGTTTTTAGTCTTGCTCAGGACTGTAAAGCTAAAGACGCTTTATGTCTTTGAACTTGGTCGGCTCAAAGTACCGATCTTTCTCGATCTTGAGACCAAACGGCCCTTTGACCTTGGCTAGCTCCCTTAGTGAGAAGTAGCCTAGCTCGTCCTCCATGCCTTCGACAAAGCCGAAGCAGTAGTGTGAACCGTCGGACTCCATGGCGTACCACGTCCAATGCGTCCATGGTGTAAAGAATTTGAAATACGCCATTTTCTCATCAAGCTCTACTTCTTCTTGAGTGTTGATAAGTGGCATTTTTGCCAACTCGTTTTTAGTTAATAAATTCATACTACACCTCCTTTGGCGCTTTACTTTTTTAACGCCTAGGGAGCACGGGCCAGGTTCGCTTATGTTAAGGTGGAGACTTATACTACCTTGACTGTCAGAGGCGGTAAGTACGCTAAAAGACCTACTTAAAGAAAAAGCTGTATCATCACACTAAGGGCTTGTGTGACTCACGAGATCACAAAAGCCTTTTTTGACAATAGTTTCAAGTAAGATTGAAAAGTTGCAATATACAATAAATTCTAATAGATATTACCAATCATGAATCTAAATACTTTGCTCACACATCTCTTAATTATATTTGCCTGTAACCGAATTGTATAGAATAAGACTATGATCCCTAATAAGCCTAATTAGTATCCTTGGGATTCCATCTGTATGTGTACTGTAGGGCATGTGCTTCCAGTCTTCAATTCTAATAGCTTTGACCGGAAACCCTTTTATACGAGCAATGGCTAGCAATTCCATATCGAAACCCCACCCCATTATAGTCAATCTAGTAAAGCACGCCCTTGCTGATGCTTTAGTAAACATTTTAAAGCCACATTGAGTATCCTCCACTTTTACACTACCTAAAAACTGATACATTTTACTTACAATTACAGTTAACAGACCTCGTAACTTATTATTCCTGTATTTTAATAGATTCCTGGTCCCTATAACTATCTCTCTATTACCTCTCTTTATCTCCTTGTAAAAGCTAGGTATGTGGCGTAGTGGCGTAGCAAGGTCCGCATCCATGAATATAACTATTTCTCCCTTTGCGGCAAGCATACCAAACTTGGTATCACGTCCTTTTCCAACCCTAGGCCCTGGCTCGAGCAAACTAAGCGATTCAATTTTGTTTTGCTTAGAGGTGACTATACTCTTTGTATTATCAATTGAGTCAGCAACGACAACTATAACTTCTACGGATAGGGTTCTTAATAACCCATCTTTCTTCAGAAATACTGATAACTCATCCAGAGAAGCGCCAATGCGCCTTTCCTCGCTATAGGCAGGTATAACAATACTAAGATCGGGTGGCATCTGGTTCGCTCAAAGGCTTTTCATAGTAATTTTGATCAGGTTTTCTAAATACAAGATACTTATAACCGTTGTAGTTCCAAAACAACACGAAAAAAGATGCCAATAAATTCGAAATATTAATAACGATTACGTTGTTATCGAAAAATCGGCCTACTACATTCGATGCTTGAATAAAGACAAACGTTTGTATTGCGAACGTACCGATCGTAGCTACGTTGATGAACATTATAAATTTTTTAAATGGCCGTGATTTATCCTTAAAAACAAAAGAACGATTCAACAAGAAGCTGATGATTATTGCCGTAGCTGTACCCATTACGATTGATAATAGTTTACTAAAACCTAGCACGAAAAAGGCGAGGTTTAGAAACACGAAGTTCGTGATGGTATTAACGGCACCTACAGCAAGAAATCTTGCAAACCTTCTTCTTGCTATGTAGCCCCTTATCATTATCATGGTAACCCCCTCACATACGCATATTATACTAGAAGGGCGTCAAGTTTAATTCTTTGCACTCGCGAAGCAGTACTGATATCCTTACTTTAGCTATGGGAAAAAAATTTACTAGTAAAATAAACAGGGTGGCAGCGCAAAAAACCAGTAAGTCTGAGAGCGCAAAAAAAGGTTCTGCTGCGGGGAGCGTGAAAGAGGTAGAACCGACAAACGATCATTACGATAAACCAGATGCAACTGATTCCATCCTAGCTAGATTCTTGCACAGTCTTTCAAGAAAACAAGTTTTCTTGATTCTGTTTATATTTGGTTTTATCGTGTTTTCATCTGGTTTGCATGGAGAATTCCAAGGGGATGATACTAGGCAGATAGTCGAAAATACTCCCGTTCATTCAATTTCTAATATTGGAATGTTTTTCAGAGGTGGCACTTTTTATACAGGATTAACGCCCGACAAACTGGAAGGAGGGTTTTATAGGCCGATGATGTCGACATCCTTCTCCATCATATACACGCTATTTGGAGATAATCCATTTTACTTTCATGCTTTTCAGCTATTACTTCATATATTTGCAGCCTTTCTACTGTTTCTGTTTTTCCAGAAAATACTCAGAAAGCCTCTTGCTTTGCTACTTGGGCTCATCTACTTAGTACACCCCCTAAATTCACAAAGTGTGTACGCAATACCATCACTTCAAGATCCATTATTTTTCATTTTTGGTATTTCTGCGCTTTTACTCATTGTAAATGCCGACTCTAATAAAAAACTTGTGTACAGCGCCATATTTTTGCTCCTTGCTATGCTAACAAAAGAAGCTAGTTTCGTGTTTGTCTTGCTTGCATTCTCGTTTATAACGATATGGAAAAGAAAGTATCTTAAAACTTTTTCCTACACTTTTTTACCAGTTGCCTTATTTTACCTAATCATGAGAGTAACTGCCGTTGGATTATTTTCTGCAGCACACAGTGCTCCTATTGGTAGGGCCAATATCCTCGAAAGATTGCTTACTATACCTTCAATACATACACTTTATTTTACTAAACTTATTGCACCGATTGATCTGGCCTCTTCCTACTACTGGGTAGTTCGCTCGTTTAGCATTAGAGATGTGCTTGTGCCTTTCATGATTAACTTAGCCGTCGTTTCATTCTTTATATACTTAGCTATTAGAATAAGTGCTAAGGACAAAAAAGCGTTAAAAGTCTATTTATTCTTTAGTTTATGGACTTTTATTGGCCTTGTCATCGTATCACAGCTATTACCACTAGACATGACTGCCAGTCTACCTTGGATGTACATGCCACTAGCTGGTATTTTGGGTATGTTAGGGGTTGCCATATCAATACTTATCAAAGAAGAAACCTACAATAAGCTCATGCCTATTGCGGCGATTGTTGTATTAGTATTTGGCATAATGTCTTACAACAGGGGTAGTGATTGGCAAACTGAGATGACAGTTGCGCTTAAAGACATACAAAACTCAACAGACAACTACAGGGCAAACTCACTAGTTGCAGTTAACTATGGAAAGCAAAATAATTACGAGCGAGCCGTTCCTTATGCTGAAGAGGCCCTGAAAACATATCCAAATTATCAGAATTACTACAATCTGGGTCTAATTAGGGCCATGACGGGAGAATACGAGAAGTCTATAGAATTACTAAACCAAAGCATACCTTATGCTAGTGTATATTCAGCGAGAAATTCATATCTGCTGCTCAGCCAGGCTTCACTATTGCTTGATGACAAGGAACTAGGAGCAAGGCATATAAATGAAGTTCTGAACCAAATGCCTAATAGCCCAGACGTATGGACATACCTGGCAATACTTGAGGCTTCGAGGGGAAACAAAAAAGAGGCTTCAATTGCGATTGATAATGCCATCAGGTATGGAGCTAGTGAAAATTCTTTGTCCGATAGTATCAAGAATGAAAAGAAATTCACTATTAATGTTCTCAACAAAGTGATTGTGCTTTATTAACAAAGCCTACCTAATTTCTTCAAACGTTTCATCAATACACCAATGTTTTGTGTTAAATAGTTGGTTACAGTACAATATATTCATAAATTGAGGAGGGGCGCTAAATGATAGGCAAGTCATTAAACTTAAGCTTTGCAAGGAACTTACGAACAAGGCTCAGACCCCTTCTTCTTGTGGGTGTGCTGCTAGTAAGTCAATTAACCTTTGTGCCTACAGTGTTTGCTACAGGCTCTAGCGTTTCTGGAATAGCAAAGTTTCAGCATGATACTACCGATTACTTTGCAACTACGGATAATTCCTATTACGTGCAGATATTTAATGGTACTTTTAGTGGATTGTCCCATCCCGACGCTCTTGGTGCATACTCTGTTGGTGGAGTACCCGATGGTACATATAGAGTAAGGGTAAACAATCCTGGTGCTGATAATATGCCTAAACTGGATAATTTAACCAGTCTTAATTATCCGGTCGGAGTTAGTGGCTCTTCAGTTACGCGAGATGTAACGTTTGATTTGTCAAATGTATCAGTTACAGTATTAGGCCCAGATGGTAACCCTGCTGATAACTTAGCAGTAAGCATGTCATCTATTGGCTACAGCCAATTTACAGATACCAGTGGTACTATTCAGTTCGAAACATCATACGCAATTAACAATGGGAAGATATCTAATTCGGCAACCACAGGCCCAAATGGTGTTGGAGTAATTCCAATTCTCACGAATGTCTATTATTCCATATGTGCGGCTTATAACGGTAAGCAATATTGTGCACCAAGACAAACCGTGTCAGATGATACCAACGTCCAGATTAATATTCCAAACACCAACGTATCAGGGGTCGTTAAGTACAGCGATGGAGCGAATGATATATTTTTTGATACAAACGTTAATAACAATATACAGATATATAATAATGATTTTTCTGGTACGTCGACTCCCGATAGTGCAGGCAACTATTCTATGAGCAATGTACCTGACGGTAGTTTTAATACGCGCATCTGGACATCAGGTTCAAGCAATGGCTATGGTGTTAAACTTCCGTCACTCTCAAATCTTTCTAGTTCTAACTCACCGTTTGTAGTGAATGGATCTGATTTAACTAAAGATGTAGTAATTAGATTGTCATATGTAACCATCACCGTTAAGGATGCAAACGGTAATCTTGTTGAAGGAGCTAGTGTAAATTTGTCTTCCAAAGGTCAAAGTGTTTTTACTGATAGTTCCGGTTCAATAGAATTCAGCACACCCACAACTTATAACAATGGCGTTATAGGTAACGGAGCATCAACAAATGTTAGTGGCGTTGCGGTGGTACCAATACTGACAGATGTGAATTATTCGATTTGCGCCTCATACAACTCTGTCCAAAAGTGCCTGGATAATCAAATTGTTAGCTCAGATATAACGGATGAGATTGTTTTTGCCGAAGCAAATACATCAGGTGTCATGAAGTTCCAAGATAGCTCAAACACATATTACGCGGATACTACTACTTCACCTAGTAAGCCTTATGTTCAAATCTTTAACGATGTTTTTAGTGGCATATCTAACACTGATACATCTGGCAACTATACTGTGGGTAACATGCCGAATGGCAGCTATCGTGTACGAGTCTTCACTCCCAGCAGTAATAATGACCAACTGCCTCGAATAGAAAATCTTACAAGTACCAATAGTCCTGTGTCTATATCGGATCAGAATGATGCCATTCAAGACATCACTTTCGACCTAGCTAATACTGAGGTTACCGTTAAAGACTTGGATGGGAACAAGGTGTCTAACACTTCAGTCAGTGCCACCTCTATAGGCCAAAGTACCTTTACTGATTCGAGCGGAATTATTCAGTTTGAAACTCCAGCGGTTACAAATAACGGCATGATTTCTAACGGTGGTAACACGGATTCAAATGGAGAAACATCTTTTGCTTTATTATCTGGCGTCTATTACTCAATATGTGCAGTTATTAATGGCAATACCTACTGTGCAAACAATCAGACAATCAGCCAAGATACTTCTATCACGATACAGGCTGTTCCAGACGCGCCTATGAACTTGTCAGCATCAAGCCCAACAAACAACCCATACCTTACATGGAACGCTGCTAATGGTGCGACCTCTTATAAGGTTTACCGTGATGGAACATACCTCGAGACAGTAACAGCAACCAATCATATTGATAGCGGTGTTACCGAAGGTACTCACGACTATTACGTAACAGCAGTAAATGCTGGCGGAGAAAGTGATCCAAGCAATACAATTAGCATTTTGGTTGATAAAACCGATCCTGATATAACCTATACTTTAAGCCCTGCTGCAAACACAAATGGCTGGAATAACTCTAATGTCACAGTTACTTTCAATTGCTCTGATACCTCATCTGGTATTAGTAGTTGTACAAATCCTGTAACTGTTACGACAGAAGGGGAAAGCCAGATTGCTACAGGAACTGCTGTAGATAATGCGGGCAACTCAACCACTATTAACGCAACTATTAATCTAGATAAGACAAACCCAACAATTAATTACTCTTCGAGTTCAACTCCGAATGCAAATGGATGGTATGGCTCAAATGTAACGGTAACATTTACATGTGCTGACGAGCTCTCCGGGATTAGTAGCTGCACAAGTCCAATTACTGTTAGCACCGAGGGCGCAAACCAAACCGTGACCGGTACAGCAGTTGATAATGCAGGTAACACTGTTAGTACATCTGTTGACATAAGCCTAGACAAAACAAACCCTGCAATAACCTACACACTAACCCCCGCACCTAACACAGATGGTTGGAATAATTCTGACGTAACTGTAACTTTTAGTTGCTCCGATGCACTGTCAGGCATTGACACTTGCTTAGGATCAACAACCTTGACGAACGAGGGCGCAAACCAAACCGTGACCGGTTCAGCAGTTGATAATGCAGGTAACTCCGTCTCCGTTACCGCAACTATCAGTATAGACAAGACAAATCCGACCGTCACTAATGTTCAGGTTAATCCAAACGTAGTGATCAAAAATACTAACCCATTCTTTGTTGTATCAGCAAACGCTGCTGATCAGCTGTCTGGAGTAAAGTACGTTGAATACTACATTGACACGGATCCTGGCCAAGGAAACGGCACACAGATGTCGTACAGTGGCGGCAACGCTAGTGCGAGTGGCAACGCCGCATCCTTGTCTACGGGCCAGCATACGGTTTACGTAAGAGTACAAGATAGTGCCGGCAACTGGTCAACTTCTTCGTCAACTGGGTTTGTAGTTGCTGGACTGCCCTTTTAGCCCCGACAATTTTTACTGGAACAAGATAGTGTATATTTAACCTTGAGATGGGTTGGTGTCAGCGACTAGCGTTGCGATATGACAGCAACCTTTCTTTATTGTCGTAAATCCAGCAGAAAACTATCAATAAAATTAGGTATAATTGGATACATGATTGATAAGGAAATAAAAGCCTCACTTGAGGCTACGCTTCGAAAAGCCCGCAGGGCTGTTGATTTGACTCAGCTAGAGGTTGCCGAAAAGGTCGGCACGGACGTTACCTATTATGCCAAGCTTGAACGCGGCGAGGCTGTGCCATCTCTAAAAATGCTAGAAAAAGTGTTGAAGGTGCTGAAACTTAAATCTTCGGATGTTTTACCGTTTTAGTTTTCAGTCTCTTCTTTAGAATTTAGTTTTTCCAAATCATCAGCTAGTCCAGCATGGTCAGTCTGAGCCTTTTCACGAGCATCCATTTTTGTCTTGAGGAGCTTCTGGATTGCATCTTCACGTGTTGCATCGGGCTGAACCTTCCTCAAGTTCTCCAGGACTATGTCGATGTCTTTGTCGTTTAATTCATATCCACTCATAGAACTCCAGTATATCACCTCTGTTCAATATCCTTGTCAATCCCTGCATCCTCAAGAAGTCGATCAAATAACACTACCTCAGGCTCAAAGTGTTTCCAGGTTAGGCCCCGAGAGTTCACCAAAAGAGACTTCTCCTTCACAGAGAGGTCTTTTTTGATTGGTGCGTAGGTGTAAAGTGGGCTAATTGTAGAGGTTCCAAAAGTTAACGTAGATGTATCGAATGTAAGCCCCTCTGGGAATATCATTTTTTGGAACCTTATCTTTAGGTCTGGGTCAGCGTCTACCCATAAACGCTGTACGTCGTGCATGAAGTTAAGAGCGTATTCTATCGCACTCTGGACGCATTGAGAGCGTCTAGGACAGGCTTTAGTGCTTACTTATGTGTATATACACAATACCGCCGAAAAACAACTGAGTATGCTTGACTAAATATCTATATTGTGCTATTATAACATCATGAATGACCCAATGGAACGACGCTTAGAAGCACTGCAACCTAACCTTACTCCCGAAGAGGCTACTCTGTCGGCATTACTAGACTTGAACGAATTTCAAGAAATGGGACCAGGTAAAGCAGTAAGTGACTTCTATGTTGCGTTTACTGGTGAAGTAGCTCCTGATGGTCTTAGGACACGTATTTCAACCCATGCAGTTGCACAGGAGCCTCAAGACCCACCCCACTATTCACCTCAGAAGAGTTATGTAGAAGGATTTGAGATAGCAGCAACTGTTGTAGTTGATTTTGATGCTCGTAAATCAGGGGTAGGACAAATGCTCAACCTCGACTTTGTGAAGACAGCAGAAGGACTCCAGTTCATACAGCGACAGCGTTTTGATGGTGTTAATGGAAGTACCATGCGATACACCCGAAGAGTTAGTGAAGATGAGCTTACAGCGTTAGCTCGTGACGCAGCAGCAACTAAGGAGCTTAGCGTCGAAGAAGACGCTGAACTTATGAAGCTAGGACCGCTAGTAGAAGAGCAAGCTGAAGATGGCTCTAGGCGTTTCCATGTAGGAGACATTCTCTCTATCACTACTGGTAGACTTACTTCACCGAGAGGAATGGACGGTATCTACGACATTCTTGGCTACATGACTGATGATAGTCCGTTTACCACCCAGTTAGGTCGCTTTGCCGAAGAGTGCAAGCCTTATTTAGAACAGCAACTTGGCGAAGCAATTAAGGCGTACTCTGAAGTGCCTGAAACAATTACTGATAGCCTAAGCCTGTACAAGTGGTTACACGCTGTTACTGAAGGCATGAACGGTGATCCATTCTTAAGAGTAGGTAAGGTCGGCGAAAAAGACCATGCTGTTATGGACGTTATGTCGGAGTTAGAGCTGGACCACGGACCTGAGATAATGAAGAAGGTCATACAAATTGACCCTAATCTAATCGAGTGTGACGAAGAGTAATATCGCCGATATTGTATAATATATTTATAGGGTCTGGACAATATAGTCCAACCACTCGTTCACTTGAAATAACAAACAGTACAGACAGAACCACTAACTAGAATACGCTACAGTTCTACTAACAGCAGGGTATTCTAATGACCACTGTTGTTTACCCAGTAATCTGTTCCACCGTATAATTTCCTCACAGATCAGGTTCCACTTCGACTTTATTAGGTTCACCAATTCAAGCGCCCGACTGTAAAGTCGGGTTTTTGAATTGGTGGTTTCTAACGAGAAACGAATCGAACCCCAGGCGGTTCGCTAATCCCCGCCGCTTTAGCGGCAAACGGGCGGATTATACCGTAGTATTCCCCGAGAGGTCACCAAACTAGTGTTGGATTTTGACAGCTGTTTCCGTCAATGGCAGTAGCTGTGGGAGAGCCGGGCACCTGTACTTCTTGTGGAATGAACTGACATCGATCTCATAATTTCGCACCATCATTGTTTGGTAGGCTGACGCACCTTCTTCTTTGAAGGTTTTTCTGAGTTTACGTCGCTGTCTTTCTGACATACCA
>JBBQYC010000001.1:0-86469 GCA_038209015.1 Saccharimonadales bacterium (SeqCode) | reverse complement strand
ACAGCAATACCATGCTTGCCAAGCTTATTTAGTGCTAACGTGAGACCGATAGCTGCACTCAACTGATCAACCGAAGGGTTACGGCTAACAGTAACTAATACATTATTAGCTTTTTCGAGAGCATTAAGTATTTGTTTTTGCGGTTCTTCCATGATTGTTTTTTTATTTTTAACCTGTGTAATAAACCTATCATAAATTCTTATGTTTGTCTAGAGGCGTAACAGAGGCTTTTTCACACATCTCAAAATATGGTTCAATACAAGCATGAAATACCAAGAAAAATGTAGCCCCGCGCAGCATTCTGTTGTCCTCGAGAGTTTTGAGGTTGTGTGTCTCTATAGCTATTACGAAGGCGCGGTGTTGCCAGTTAATGATATAACCGTCAGCATAGGAGACGGTATTTCACATTAGCCAAGTCAACATCAGGAACTATATTCATATGACCTCACAGAACCATTGCTGGCATGGACAGCTGCATCGATTATTATCGTTCTTACTATGGCGCGCATGACTCGCCAGAAGCTCTGACTCCTGTTTACAATCTGGCCCGAAAGTGATACTCTCAACTTCGATAAATTCACAGCTAAAAGAAAGGATTTTCGTGCCAATTATCAAATCAGCTAAAAAGCGAGTTCGTGTTGCTAAGAAGAACACAATCCGCAATGTGAAGACGAAGCGCAGCCTAAAAACTGCCATAAAGGCATTTCATGCAGCTATTACGTCTAGTAAAGATGCCAGCAAAGAGCACTCTAAAGCTCAGAGTAACCTCGACAAAGCCGGTAAAAAGAATGTTATGCATAAGAACAAAGTTGCTCGTAAGAAGCGACAGCTAGCCGCTGCGGCAAAAGCCAACGGTTCAACAATTACTGGTACCAAGAAAGCTGCTGCCAAAAAAGCTCCAGCTAAGAAACCAGTCGCTAAAAAAACGACTGCAAAGAAAGCTGCCGTTAAAAAACCAGCAGCCAAGAAGACAACTAAGAAATAGTCGCTAGGTACGTTTGTAAGCCTCTGTCAACATCTATGGCAGAGGTTTTTCCTTTGTAATCTAGTTGTGTGAGTTCTGAAATAAGTGTTTTGAGTCGGCTCGCCCCGACCGTTTTAAGCAGCGGTCGAGACTTGCTGATTACATAAGGACTCATCTTTGAAGCTTGGGCAATCTCCCCATCACTTCTGCTCCCTGCCGTCGCAATCAGCGCCAGAATGTGTAGCTGCCATGCCAGCATGGCAATAATTTGCTGTGGTTCAACCTTCAACTGACGTTGCTCTGCATAGATAGACATTGCTCGTTGGGTATTACCTGAAAATGCTGCTTCGAGAAGTTCAAAAATGGTGGTTTTAGGTGATGGTTCGGTCAAAAGATCTATTGATGATCGCGTTATTGTCGTATTGTAGCTCAGCAACTTATCAAGCTCATTTTTCAGTGCATACTGAATCGTTCCTACCCTACTGATTACATACCTCGCGTCTGCTAACGTAATAGTTCCATCATTATTTTTTGCTTCCTCTACAAGCCACGTAGCTAAAGAATGTTCGTCAGGATTTTCAAATCCATAATAATGCTTCTGTTTTTTTAAGAACTTATAGTAGGCGGTGCGTTTATCTGGTGATGGTTCATACACCACAACATCTGTTGTTTCTGGGATATCGTTTAATACAGTTTCGTACTGCTCCTTGTATTCCTTTATGGCATTCGGGGCTATCAAAATAACCATCTTTTTCGGGGCTAGGAATGGAGCACTCTGCAGAGCCTCCCGAACTTTATCAAAGGAAGTCTCCTCACCATCAAACTGTTCAAGCGCAAAATCACCTTGTTCACGTACGAATTGATTTCGTAATTCCTTAAGCTTTTCGCGAGCAGCAAAACTGTTTGGCCCCATAATCACCTGTAGCATGAACTCAGTCTATCAGACTATGTAGCTCAATTAAGCAGCTTTTCTGTCCAATGATTTTTGCCTAGTATCTAGATTCCGCTGTGCTTCAGCCAGTACTTTTTCCTGCAATGACTCATCCTGCAGAAGTCGTTGCACTGAATAAGCTATGCCATCCGTAATCGGCAGCTCTGCCTGCCTTTTATGTATTTCTTCTCTTTCGTCATCTTCCAAAAGAATCCCCGGATTGTTCAGGTCAGTCACATCATCAACTCTAGTATTTTCGCCATACCAGCGCATTCTATTATTCTTATCGGCTGTTTCTTGCACCAGTGCTGTCGTATCCGTCGTGCCATCTTCGATAAATTTCCCTAGGAAGCGGCTCGTCCTGCCGTTACCGTCAGCGAAAGGATGAACCCAAACAATCAGTGCCTCAGTAGCCATACCGGCAGCCCGTAGGCTGTTTTCATTTTCAGGCGCGCTCTGAAGAAAATTTTTTATGATCTCAAATCCTTTCCCTAGTGCTAACTGCTTCTCCTCAAAACCCGCCGGGGTTTTGAGCATTGGCAGCGCGCCCCCTGGTTCACCATGTGTAACTCGTTGACGTGGATCATACCCACGAACCCTATCATTGACATGTTTTGCAACGTCAAAGAAATCCTGGAACTCTAACGATCTCAAGAAGTTTATTCTGTTGGTGGGATCCGAAAAAAACTCTTTATCATTATTCAGCTCAAAATCTTCCATTAGCTGCTGTGAATGTTCGATTCTCAAGTCAGGTTGTTCATACATTTTTGTTGTTTCTGACATATAATTATATTAGCACTTTGTTACTCTTTTGTCAATTTTTGACATATCGGGCAGGTGTGTGTACCCCGCCCTGCCACACGACTCTTTACGATGAGAGTGCTGCAACGCGGACAAGCCAAGCCTTCACGTCGAAATACTCTAGCAAAATCCATATAACTCCCCCGTTTGCCTTCGGCGTTTACGTAGTTCTTGTCTGTTGAACCGCCTTTTTCAATCGCAAGACGCAAAACAAACTGTAGTTCGTCATAGAGCCTATGTGATTTTTTCGAGCTAATTAAGTCGACTCGGGTTGCTGGGTGTATACGTGCACCCCATAGAGACTCGTCGGCATAAATATTACCGACACCGGCAATGACTGATTGATCAAGCAACGCCGCTTTTATAGTCGTGCGGGGGCGCCTGGCCAAGCGCTGCTTGAAGTCACCGGAGGTAAAATCATCGGCTAGCGGCTCAGGACCGACACGTTTGAAGAAATCAATGTTTGGAACCTCTACGGTTGGGAATAGTTTCATCCAGCCAAATTTGCGCTGATCATTAAAATACAAATGACTGTTGTCCAAGAACGTAAGAATAACTCTGGTTGATCTATCTGGCAAGGTGCTGATTAGTGAGTCGTTAGGATGTCCGGCCCCAAACCGAATCTCAGGCTTGAGCTTTTGCCCAGATCTTACTTCTCCGTTAGAATTCAACTTCGGATGTTTATCTTCAGGATGTTTAGAAACAAAAACGAGTTGGCCGGTCATTTTCAAATGAATTACCAGAGAATAATCAGTATCAAGATCGATTAATAACACCTTTGCCCTGCGGCGAACGCGCAGCACCATAGCACCAATGAGAAATGTATCGACATCGGTTTTTGCATTGGGAAAAGATTTTTTCCAATCTGATGTCACAGAAGCAATTGTTCTGCCAGGTAGTAGTTTCGCAAGACCAATCCGGACGGTTTCGACTTCTGGTAGTTCAGGCATAGTCCAATCATTGTACAATAGCTGAATGACACATAGTTTAGGCGACATATTGGCACGGCGGAAAATGCCCGAGGAAGCACCGGAAATTAAACAGATTAAAGCTTACATTAAGGACGTATTCGATGAAATATGTGAGGTAAAAGCTCGGGAACATAGCATCGTTATATCTGTAGGAAATCCATCTCTTGCTGCCGCTCTACGTGAACACTTGCATGTCTTGAAAGAAGAACTAAATACCAAAAAGAGCTTACGAATTCAGATTAATCATTAAATGAATCTGTGTGATTTAACCTATAAGTCGTAGCGATGGTTGGGTACCATTCTCTATTCTAAGTGCGGTTGAGCCAACAAATGGCGCCATGGTCTGGTACAAATCACTGGCCTCTAACTCTGAGCGCTGCTCAGAACTAAGCGAATCCATTCGGCCTATTACGGACGCCATCATCATGACATCGCCAACGGCGTAGTTATGTAAGGCACGCTCTAGATTTTGGTCATCAAATACCTCGATTGTCGACATACTGTTTCCTTTCTTTGTTTTGGAAAACTAATTTAAGTTAACACCCGCTATAGCTATGAGTCAATATGATAGTAAACACAATCGGCATTACGTAGGTTTTATATCATGTGTGAACTAAAAGAAGCTCTAAATCGTGCTTGAGTTGCTGGAAATCCCGGTAATGGATTGCTTGCATGCCGACGGCTTGCGCCGCTGTACAGTAGCTTTCAATATCGTCTATAAATACTGCCTCTTCTGGTTCTACGCCGAGTCGCTGGCACGCTAATTTGTATATTTCTGGGTCTGGTTTGGTGGTACCTGTTTCAAATGAAAATACCATATCATCGAATACATCTTGTTCTGATTCGGTCAAAAAAGCATCTCGAATCCAGTTAGTACCTATATTGCTGAGTAGGCCAATTTTATAGTTTTGTTTTAGATCTTTAATGTAGGTAAGTAGGACCGAGTTCTTGCTTGTTTCGTTGTCCAGCAGTTTTTCTACTTCTACCGGGCGATGCCCCGTAGCCTCTTCAACTTGACCTAAAAATTCATCGATTGTAATAAGTCCGGCATCGTATTGATGGTTCAATTCACGAGCCCGCCCGGTATCTGCTGTATCAGGCAGACTATTGAGGAATTCACGCCAGGTATCTGCGGTTAACACTCCAAAGCAGTCAAATAGTATCGCTTTAATCACACAACCACTGTAGCAGATTTAGAACTTTGCTGGTTTGGTAATTTCGTTGAAGTCGCTAATTTGCTCCTGGAATAAACGGCGCACGGTACTAGCCGTACCATCAAAAGTTCCATCCCTGGTTGAACATGACGTAGACCACGAATCTACTGGCGTCTCCATGCTTGATTCAAGCTTATAAAGATAGCGGTATCCCGTTGGGCATGCACCTTCTGCTTCACTATATGTAGCATCTTTCGTCTTGCTATATCCTAGATTGTCTAGAGCCTTCAGAAGTACGCTATACGCCTCTTTATTGTTTGGGTAGGTTTCTCGTCTAACAAGCGTCTCGTTATACCCTTTTAGGACCTCAATAGTGCGCTGAGATGAAGTAACGGTAACGCGTACTGCGTAAAAGTCTTCATTTGCAACGATTTTACCCTTTTTAGTCCAGCTCACGCTGCTGTCAGAGTTCTCGGCATGTTGTGCAAGTGAATTATCTTTGGCATCACTAAGAACCTCTGGCGCTTTGTCTCGGTTAAAAAACAACAGGCCGCCAACGATAAAGAAGAACAATATAACTAGGACACCAATGAAATACTTCATAGCCTCTCCGATTATGAAAGTATTATAGCATATTCACTATATATTTGCAATGCCTAGTTGCAGTACCAACCATTGTATCGTGACCACACGGCAGTCTTTAGGTCAGATTTGTAGATAACCAAGTTGCCATCATCTTGCATATTGAGACGATACCCGCCCTTGCCGTTGCTTGCAGCATGACAATATTTACCGCTTGGTTTTCTGAGTACCAAATTGCCATCTGTCTGGAATATAGAGAATGCACCGCTGTTACCACCAGTTCTAGCACTCCATACCGCTGAATTATTGCTGCTGTATATGACCAGGTTACCATCCCCTTGCATGACTAATCGATATTTTTTCTGCGGTGAATATGTTGTATGGCCTTGGTACATATGTTCGTTGCCGTTGAGGTAAGTACGCACTCCGCCGAAAAACTGACTGTAATTTGCCCATGATGATTTCTGAGTACTGTGCAGTATTGAATGTGGTAAGCCATTGCCTGTAGTCGCGCAAGAACTATTAGCCATAATATTATAGTTGTAGCATGAATGTGCCGATCCTAGGCCATGGCCAAACTCATGACCTGCTATTTTCTCACGTCCATCATCCCACGTACAACCCGTCACATTGACTATACCAGTACCTGATTTGGCTGCAGTTACAGAGTTATTAGCGGTCGACCCAGCGACACTCCCCCAGCCTTTGCAGGTGGTTTCACTGCCCTGAAACATTACGACAACCTGGGCATCAGTTAGTGTCCCCAGCTCTGCCTGCACATTATAAAACGCAGCAAGTAATTTATCACCAGCACAGTTTTTACCACTCGGGCAGGTTTCATATTGAGCTACTGTTTTTGCCCCTTTTTTGGTGTAGTTCTTAGCATGTAAAACATCTTCACCCACCTGACTACGGTACCAGCTGCGCACTTTTTGTGATGTACCGTTTAATTTAGTCGTGTATCCGCTTTGTAACGATTGATTGGACGCATAGAACCATACAAATTCGACTTTTTTTGCCGTCGCGGCATACACTTTGTCTGACTCATTCTCTATGCTGACATTACTCTGCCCTTTTAATTCGTAAGGTCTTAGTAACGGAGTAAGCCGCACTAGCACTTCAGCACCTTCTATCGTCATGACGCCCTCCGACTTACCTTTGAGCGCTTTTTTTATCTCACTTGCAGTCTGCCGGTTGACACTTTGTGCCTGCTTTTTATTAGCGTTGTCTATGCTGCGGATAGCCTGAGCTAAGCGGTCATTACGGCTCAGTTTGGCACCAATCACCTCTCGCGCTTTAGCGAGTCCTGTTACTCTAGAATTCGTTTGATTATCTATAATGACACTGTCTACAGTATAGGTGTCGGCATCATAGGCTTCCACTGCCTTATTATCACAGTAATTGTGCGTAAATGAAGTAATGCTACTCAGCCCACTTGGCCTATCACCAGAACTATATGTTACGTATTTTTGGCTCCTGCCAAAGTCGGCAAAAACAGTCGTATATAACGCTATAGGATCCGCCGGGCCACCAGCTGATTCATAATGTTTTTCTTCTAAACTATCTAGCCCATTAGTTCTGACAGCAGATAGAAACTCATTCATTTGCTCTTTGTTAAGCTGTGCCTGTGTTGGGCTGGATTCTTCACTGCCATGACCGTGTGCTGAACAAACCAATAAACCATCCTTATATAAAACTAATGGATAATCAACCGGTTTAAGGTCAAATTGTGATTCTTCATGTCCATGGCCTTCGCTATAGAGAAAGGCTACTTCATTATATGTATTCGGCGTATTCTGGGCATTCACCAGATACAGTATGGTTACTCCAATGATTGCAAAAAACACCGCAAAAAGGATTGCCCTCCTTTGTTTTAGTATATTGAAGAATACTTTCAATTTACTTTGCTGTTTTTTGCGATTAGACTTTTTTACAGAAGTTTTTGTTTTTGTTTTGAGTTTTAATGTGCGGCCAGCCATAGCTTAATCCTTATATAATGTATTGATTGAAGCATATGTTTATACAATACGGTTTGTCAACTTAGAATGGTAATGAATTACCTTGGATCTTATTTATAGATTTTTACGGAAAATCTCGAATTAACAGTACCAATAATTCCAGGAGGTTGCCCATTTTGCTTGATTCGCCGCATCATATGCGACAAGATTACCGTCATGTTGCATAATAAGTCGATTAGCCCCAGGCCTTGGACCAGAGCGGCAGCCATAACTATAATCTGTTGATGCATGCACGTTACCGTCCTCTGCAAACTCAAATATAATGTGAGGGTTCCCTGGATTGTACGTGGTTGAATCCCACTTATATGCATTGTCATTTCTGTAAACTACGACATTTCCATCTGTTGGTTGAACAATAAGCCTGTAACTCCCATCTATTGAATGCATCACCCCGCCAGAGTAGAGACGTTGGCCTGGTAACAATCTATCACTCGACTTTTTAAAGAATTCACTGCCCAAAAATGCGTTTTTTTGCGTATCATTCATATTCGCATAGCGAAGTCCGTCGGAGCGAGCGGAACTGGAACATCCCGAACCGACCATAATATTTTTATCTTGGCACCAATGAGTTGAACCTAAGGCATGCCCCAGCTCATGACCTGCCACCTTTTCCCTACCATTATCCCAATTGCAAGCTATAATATTGAGTAGACCAAAGCCTCCGTTCGAGGTTCCCGCAGAGTTCAAACTCCCCCCACCATAATCGCCGCTATTCGGCGCACCCCAGCCGTTACATTGGTCGTGTGTTCCTTGGTATAACACTACGACCTGTCGTCCGGTGAGATCGGGGTATACGCTTTTTTTCAAATTATAGTAGGCCGCTAAGGACTTATCGCCTTGGCAGTCCGTTTCGCTCGGACACGTTTCGATCTGCCCGATTGTTTGAGATGATTTTAATACTCGGTTTCCCCCAAACTTCAGGGTCTTGCCGGCTTTGCTCATATACCAGTCGCGGACGCGCTGAGATGTTCTACGCAAAATAGTAGTGGCATCGGATGGAGGGGCTTGGTTTGATCCATGAAGCCAAATGAATTCTACGTGCGGGGTCGCATCAGCGAGTACTTGCTTGTTAGTGCTGTCACCTGCCACATCTGCTGAGCGAGCATGAGCTATATTTCCGCCTGCTAGTTCGTATGGATGCAGTGCAGGAGTTATATTTACGAGAAACAGCTTGTCTTCATATGCAAGTATCGCGGTATCGGCTTTGAAGGTTGATTGAAAT
Source organism: Saccharimonadales bacterium (SeqCode) (assembly GCA_038209015.1). Classification (GTDB taxonomy): domain Bacteria; phylum Patescibacteriota; class Saccharimonadia; order Saccharimonadales; family JBBQYC01; genus JBBQYC01. The sequence goes on along the minus strand of JBBQYC010000001.1, from coordinate 77,826 downwards.
TCTTCATATGATTTTTGGTCTACGGTTTTTGACTGTTGTGGTTCAATAACATTGGTCCGCACGAACATATCAGCAGTTGCCTGATCGACTTGGACGGTACGGTACTCCTGGCCAGCTTGTTTGGCGTCATCGAGCTTAATAGCTCGAACCAGATAGGTGCCAGTATGGAAATCGTCTCGTATCTCTTTGTTGCAGAATGTCTGTATATACGCTGTTGTTTTAGAAAGTTTTTTAGGTGATACAGGGCTGCTATACGTAACGTGAATGGGTTGATCGTCTTTATTTGCATAAATAGTCGTTTCTAAATCAAGTGGTTGGGGGAATTCTGAATCTTCAGAATAATCACCGCTCTTCAGGCCAAGGAAGCCAGAAGCCCCAAGCTCCTCAAAGAAAGTTTGCTGCGTTTTCTTATCCAAATAACGCTGCTTAGGCGTTCCCTCACCCACATGTGAAGAACCACAGACAAAAAGTCCATTGTCATATAGCACCGTTGGGTACCTAACCGGTTCAAAGCCATACTGTGTCTCACTGTAGCCGTTTTCAGAACTATATAAGAAAATAACGTGATTACTGGCTGGCGGTGTACCTGGCAATATAAATGCAAAAGCTACGAAAGCGGCTCCTGCAAGCACCAGTAAGGCGGTTAACACTAGTTTTATCTTAAGAGATAGGCGCCCCAAAAATCCGAAAATCGATTGTATGGGACGTAATACTGTATGTATGATGCTCATAGTATGTATGTGTTCTTTACTGTATGGTATGCGGAATTTTCCCAAGTGTCAATAAAGCATAATAACTTTGGTATTGACATTTGGTGGTTATTTTGTTATGATATGTACATTAATCAAGGTTACATATATGGAATCTGCACAAACAACAAACAATCAAAACAACGACGAACTACAAGTTAATAACCAGCCAGAAGCGTTTTCAAATGAGAACACCACCAGTAGTGATGAATATGTTGATCCGGCGCATAAAGACGAGGGTCCTGATGTAGAAGAACGCCCAGATGACGTGCCTCCTCCTGACACAACACCCACAACCGAGTCAGTAACGATTGTTGACCCAGAACAACCAGTCACCCAATCTGATAATTCCACCCAAGATAGCACCGTAGAGTCAGCGCCACCCGCGACACTGGGAACTGAAATTTCTGATGAAGGGGTTATCGTACATAACCCTGCTTTTGATGAATCTCAGTCCGAAACAACAGTAGAGGTACAATCCCAACCCAAGGAACTTGCTGAAACGAGTACAGATATTTCACCTGAGGCGGTTGTAGGTGGAGCCGCTCTAGCATTAGGCGCCGCAGCAATCGCTGCAAAGCGTTTGATCACTCGAAAACAGCGCTAGCTACTCCTTGTTCGCTTGGTACCAGCTACCAAACATATGCCAGGCTGAGTCATTCATATTACGTGAATCATGACCAGCGTCAATTTGCTCTGCAATTGTCTTGGTTTGACCATCAAATACAATCACCCGCTCAGCTGGGACATAGCCTGTTCCTTTAGCAGCAGTAACCACTGCTCCTGAGAATTGAGCCGTGAAAACTTCTGTACGTATACCGTCCGCTGTATACGAAATTGCTTCTGTGAAGGTTACTCGTCTGTCTTTTTTATCTTTCATAAGATTCAAAAAGTCTTTTTCATCAAGCCAATGATTCATGTCTTTCATGTATCCGCCCGGCCATCCATTCAGAGCATGAAATGACCAAAAATGATCACACACCACAACAGGCTCTTGGGTAATTTGATAGGCGCTAATGACTTTATGCTTTACGATGTCTAGCGGATCGTGGGACTGTATTTCAATAACCTCAACATCTTTGGATACTACTTCAATATCATATGTTTTTAGGCATGCTTCTGCCTGCATTATTTTTCGCGATTTCCCTGTAATAAACAGTACCGGTTTACTCATAATCTAGAGTTCACCCCAAGTTTTACCTGTGTCGGTGTCTACGGTCATTTTGATTGGTAAGTTGACAACGCCCTCCATTGTCTCTTTGATGAGTGTGGCGAAGACTTCAGCTTGGCCGGCTGGACACTCAGCTATAACGCTGTCATGGATTTGCAGCAATAAATTACAGTCAGTACCCTGAAGTTTCTCATGCAATTGCACCATGGCAAGCTTCATAATATCGGCTGCACTGCCCTGGAACGGCATATTTACGGCTGCCCGGTAGGCGGCTTCGCGAATCGGAAATACATTTGAGCGCACATCTGGAGTCGGGCGACGTCGACCAAAAATAGTTTCTACATACCCCTCATCTTTGGCTTGTTTTTTAATTTCATCAATATATCCCTGCAGTTTGGGACGGACCTCAAAATAACGCTTAATAAAGTGTGTTGCTTGGTCGTAACTCATACCGGTGGCCTGGACTAGCCCGTGCGAGCTCAGTCCGTACATAACCCCAAAATTTACCACCTTGGCATCACGCCGCATATTCTTAGTGATATCCTCAGGGCGGCGCTCATATACCTCAGCAGCAGTAGCAACGTGTACGTCAACATCCCGATTAAACATATCTATCAAATCTTTGTCATTACATAAGTACGCCGCCAAACGGAGTTCGAACTGGCTATAATCTGCGCTAATAAATACATTGCCCTCACCTGCTACAAATGCTGTTCTAATTTTTTTGCCAAGCTCGCTGCGAACAGGAATATTCTGCAGGTTTGGATCATGGCTGCTGAGCCGGCCGGTCTGCGCCACTGTTAAAGCAAACGTCGTATGCAGGCGTGAATTGTCATCTACCAGTTCCGGCAATGTATCGACGTAAGTGCTTTTCAGCTTCGTAACTTCCCGGTACTGACTTATAAAATCAATAATTTCGTGTTCACCCCGTAATTTTGCGAGTTCTGAAGCGGCAGTTGAGTACCCGGTTTTACCTTTTTTGATTCCATTGGTTGGAAGCTTGAGCGTGGTGAATAAAATTTCAGCTAGTTGGCTGGGGCTGCTGATATTGAATTCTTGGTCTGCGTAGCCGTAAATTTGCTGTTCTAGATCACTAACTGCATCAGTCAATTGTTCGCTCATCATACCCAAGTAATCAGTGTCTAGTTTGATACCACGGTGCTCCATACTAGCAAGTACTCGAATAACTGGCCACTCAATGTCATCGGCCAGCTTCTGAACCTTGGGAAGCTCTTCCAGAGCAGTCGCCTGTTGCAGATAAAGAGCTCGCAAAACTTCAATTATTTCTGCGCCTTTTACAATCAGTTCATCTGTGGCGACGGTTTCAAGCTCCCCTTGGTACCCTATGTCTGCCTGCGCTAGTTCAGTCAAAGTCTTTTCTCGCCGCAAGCTATTTATAAGGAACGAACCGATTAAGACATCGTGCCCAATTGGCGGCATGGCTATACCAAGTTCGAGAAGTACCTTGAGTGTAGATTTTATATCGTAGCCAATCAGCTGCGGCTTGGCTGCAAATAGCTCTTTAAGAACTGGCGTCGAAACCTTCGTTACATCAATATGATAGGTTTTTTTGCCGTCCAAACTCACGAGAAGCACCAGCGGCTTATTGCCGTACGTGCCTGCTGCCCGGGAATACACATAGAGTTCAGTCGGTTTTTTTGAAACCAGCTTTTTTAGATCAGCGTCGCTAGAAATTGCGTGGGCGGCAGTTTCTGAAACCGTGAATTCTTGAATATTATTTTGTTCAACTTGCTCCTGGCTCATTTGCATCGCATCGGGCAACTGACGAAGTAGTGTTCGAAATTCAAGCTTCTGTAGCTCTTCCTTGACCTTAACCGGGTCGCATTTACTACCGTCAACTGCCTTCAGATCGAGTTTAATAGGTGCGTCAGTCCACAGTGTTGCTAATTGTTTACTCAAGTACGCCATGTCGCGGCCGTCTTCAAGTTTTTTGCGCACAGAATTTTTAAGCAGGTCAAGGTTTTCATAGATTGCATCCAGGCTGCCGTATTCTTGAAGTAAATCGGTGGCACCCTTTTTACCAATTCCGGCAACTCCCGGGATGTTGTCGGAGCTATCCCCCATGAGCGCCTTGAGATCTAGAAATTGACTTGGTTCTAAGCCATACTTTTCTTTGAAACTTTCTGGCTTAAATAATTCAATATTACTCAAGCCTTTTTTAAGCGCGTAAACATGGGTATGACTATTTACCGCCTGCAGAGCGTCAAGATCGCTCGTAATTAACATTGTTTCGATATCTTCCTCTTTGGCTTGATCGGCAAGTGTCGCCATGATGTCGTCGGCCTCATAGTCGTCAAGCTCATACAGCGGCCATCCGAACGCATCTAGCAGTTCGTGAAGAATTGGTATTTGATCATAAAAATCCTGCGGTGGTGATTTGCGACCGGCCTTGTACTCTGGATATAAGTCAGTCCGTTTACGAATATTCGTTTTAGGCTTGTCCCATGCAACGCAGACGTAGTCTGGTTTGAGACGCTTGAGGACTTCGAGCGCCATAACCGCAAACCCATAAACTCCTCCTGTGGGCGTGCCATCATTTGTACTCAACCCGGGCATGGCGTAGTACCCACGGTAAAAGACCGATTTCCCGTCGATAATTACAAATTTTTTACGCGCGACTGCCATTGGGTACAGTATACGCTAAAGATTCTAAGGAGTTAGCTTAAGTAGTTCTCAACATCTTCCAGAGGGATATCCAGCATACTAGCTATCTGCTGGGCAGAATATCCGAGTAGTTCACTGTACTGACGTACCATACGCATAGCTTCATCGGCTGATATTTCGTACATCGAGACCGGCTCTGTCTTTTTTTCTGGTGTAAAATCAGGGTCCTGTTTGGCTTTTTCCTGGAGCTGATCCAGTGCCGAGTTTACAATACCCTTGAACGTGCTAGCCGCCACCCCCATTACTTCAGCCGCTGCCTCGTAACTTCTGCCTTGTTCTTCTCCTAGACCAAAACGCAAAATAATCGCTTGCCTGTGTTTTTCGCCTAAAGTATGGAGTAAGCTATTAATCTCATCATTCATGTATAGATCAGTCACCATGTGTTCAACTGACGCACTGCTGTCTGCAACAAAATCTTGCTGCTCACTACCGAAAAGGTCATCACCGACTCGCTTGTTCAGTGATGCCAGACTGCTCATTGCTAAAGCCGCCTCTACAGATTCCTGGTCAGAGTCAGATAAACCTAAAAACTCATAGGCATCCTGCTGGCTGCTGGTTGGATAATCAGCCATAAATCGTTTTACCTGGCGTTTCAAATCATTTGCACGGGGTGGGATATTTACATTGCCAGCAAGGGTTAATTTTCTAGGAATTGCTTGGCGAATCCACCAAAACGCCATTGTATTGAAACGAAACCCTCGCCTCCAGTCGTATTTCTCGACCGCAGTTAATAGGCCAATATTTCCTTCTTGTATGAGATCTTCTAACGGTAAACCTCGGTTCATGTAACGCTTGGCTATCATGGTCACGAGTCCTTGATTGGATGCAATGAATTCAGCGACTGATTCTTCTCGTGCTTTCACCCACTTTTGGAGCACTTCAGTCTCTTCTTCAGGTAACTCCATCGTTTCATCAGTTAGCCATTCAGATGCCGCCGAACCTTTTTCTATAGCTTGAGCGAGAGTACATTCTTGCTCTAATGTCAGAATATGACCCTGACGTGAGCCTAACTTATGACGTTCGCGCAGCAAGGTTTGCACCTCTTCAAGAGTTACCGATTTAACTGGCGGTTGTTCAATTTCAATACCCCGCTCGAAGTCGGGCAGCTGTTCAAATATTTCCGTATCTCTATTCATCAACGCAAAGTTAAACACATCTAGGTCAAAGATGAAAGACTAGCTATGACGATTGAGCAGTGATACTGCTAAGCCGCGTAAAAATGCCAATCCGTCCTCTGACCAATAGTCCACACCATCCAGCGATTCAACAGCCTGATTAATGTGATGTATGGCTCGTTTCTTTGCATAATCGAGCGACCCGGCTTCTATAATTATGTCTTTGCAACGGTCAAATTCAGCGCGTGTTAAATGGTCGTTCCCTAACATTTGAATAAGAAAGTTTTTATTCCCGTCATCAGTGTTTTCAAGAGCATTGACAGTCAACACGGTACGCTTGCCTTCGCGTATATCATCCAGTGGTGATTTGCCACTTTCAAATTCATTCCCAAAAACACCTAGGATATCGTCGGTAATTTGAAATGCTTTCCCGGCATGAATTGCATAGTTGCTTATGGCATCAGTAGCATCACAATCCGCACCAGCTAGCACCATACCCATGTGCAGTGGATTTAAAAACGTATAGTGCGCAGTCTTCCACTCTAAAACTGTTTCGATATCTTTTTGGCTCACTTCTGCTAACACCTCGTTCATGATGTCATTGGTCTGTCCGTGTGCCGTTACCAGCATAGTTCGGTTGAGTATAGCTATTGTATTCAGGCGCAGCTGCTGATCGACGTCCAAGTTAGTGAGTAGCATTTGAGCAGCGTGGGCTCCGGCAAGTGCACTGTTCATAGCAATAGAAATACCAAAGTGATCACTATTACTAGATAGGCTGTGCTGACTATGGTATTCGCTCAAAAGCATATGTGCAGCCGGACCTCCGCGGCGTATCCTAGAACGGTCCTGGATATCATCAATGATTAGAATATACGCATGAATCATTTCGACCACCCGAGCTGCTTCAATAATCATAGCTTTGTTCGTACCACCACTCATCTCATAACCCAGCATGACGAGTGCTCCGCGAATGCGTTTACCACCGCGTCCTAAAATACTCAAGAATGCGTCTATTTCAATCTGGGCATATGGGCCGTACTGTTTTCTTGTGTTTTTAGTAATCTGACGGCTGTAAGTGGAAATATCAGCGTCTATCAACTGTTTAAATTCGTTAAGTTTGCGCGTAAAAACGGCAATATCCGGGTTTGCAGTATCAATTTTTTTAGTCATACGTGGCTTCTAGTATACGCCGGTTACAAATGTTCTCACTTTTTTTGAAGTCGCGTTACAATGACTTGCGTGAAGAGGAATAGAATAATAGCTTTTGTGGGGATGCCGGGTTCAGGAAAAGGAACCTGTACTAATCATATTGAAACTGCCTATAAGCTTCCGGTGGTCCATTTCGGGACTATGGTATACGAAGAAGTGCAACGCCGCGGATTAGATAACGTTGCCGATGAAGCTTTTGTTCGCGAAGACATGCGCAAGCAAGATGGTACAGCCGTGCTTGCCAAACACGCTTTACGAAAAGCAAATAAATATTTTAATGAGGGACACACAACGGTTGTGTTCGACGGCCTGTATAGCTGGAGCGAGCGGAACTATCTGCATAACAAAATTGGTGACGATTTACTGCTTATCGCCGTTACTGCACCTCGTTTAGAGCGATATCAACGGATTTTAAATCGAGTAGATAGCCACCGCAAATACACCTCGGCGGAACAAATTATGAATCGCGATATTGCTCAGATTGAAAACCTGGAGCAAGGCGGACCGATTGCATTCGCTGATTATACATTCGTTAATGATGGTTCTGTTGATACACTCTTGAGATCATTAGATACATTGCTAGCAAAACTCGACATAGAACAGAAGTAACCTGTAGACTACCTGAAAATAAGCGAACGGCTATATAGCTCGCAAACTATGTTTTAAGACGGTAATGAGGACTCGAAACCGACTTGGTTTAAGTTTTTTAGTAAAAACGATTGATGGATTTTTATTAATCTGATGCGCAGTCCAGTTGTACATATCGGCTGCTGTCGCAATAGGTATTTGGTAACGTCTTGGGATATATCTGTAGCCTTCGTAAGCCCGCTCTTGCCATTCACTGTAGCGTGTAATTTCCGAGCGAATAAATGTATTTATACGTTCTTCCTGATCAGGTGAGGTAAGATTTTCGAGGCCGTGCTCATTTAAACTGAATTGCGGAAAATACTGGCGGCCAAGTCGATTGTCTTCGTCAATATCACGAATAAAATTAATCCACTGCATTGCCCTCCCCTGCATCATAGCTGCTTTGTGAGCTTGCTTTGGAATACCGAGAACCTGGCACATCATTAAACCGATGACCTCGGCAGAGCCATATACATATGCCAGTGAATCGTCGATCGTTTTATATGTATGCAGCTTAGTATCGGATTGCATAGCTTTTATGAATGCCTCGACCCACTCTTTTTTAATGCCTTTATTGCGCTGCAAATAAACTATATTTTTGACCACTCTCAAATCGATTGAGTCACCATCATTTGGCGTAAGTGTATATGTCGTATCTGCTGAAACCGTTTGCCATAACCGCACCAGATCGTTAAACTGTTCTTTTTGCTGCGGGATTGCATCTACGTAATCATCAGCAACCCGAACAAAACTATACAAACGAAAAATATCAGACCGCTCCTGTTTTGGGAAAAATACACTGCTCCAGTAGTACGTTGTACTACCGTTGCGAAATATTTGTTTTTCAAGCTGCTTACTCATGAGTTTGAATCAGATTACTCACAGCTTTGCCGGACAGTACAACCAGTGGTACTCCAGTTCCTGGGTTTGTGTACTGGCCAACATAGTACAGTCCGGCTACTTTTTTACTTTTCATACGTGGCCGTAATGGCCCCGATTGACTGAGTGTATGAGCAAGCCCAAATGCATTACCTTGGTACGCATTAAATGCTTCCTCGAAGTATGCTTGTGTTCGAACTTCTTGTACCTCGATTTTATCCTGAAAAACTGTACCACTATGCCGTTCAATTCGCCTTAAAATGCTCTTGACGGTTGTATCAATTTCGGTCTGAGTTGGTTGGACTCCACTAGCCATAGGTGCCAACACAAACAAGTTTTCTTTCCCTTTTGGAGCGACAGTTTTATCACTCCGGGATGGCATGCATACATAAAATAATGGTTCCGACGACCATTTTTTACGATTGAATACTTCTCTGAAGTGATGGTCCCAGTCTGTATCAAAAAACAAATTGTGATGCTGCAGACTTGGTATTTTTTTATTCACGCCAAGATATATCAGAAGACCTGATGGCGAAACAGTTTTTTTGCGCCAGTACGTTTCATCGTATGTTCTATCTTTACTACCGAGCATAGTTGTTTCAACATGATGGTAATCTGCATTAGCGACCACTATATCAGCTGGTAATTCTGTGCCGTTTTCCAATATAACCCCGGTTGTTTTACCGTTATGAGTCGTAATGCGAGCAACCGGTGATTCGTAGCGGATACGTGCTCCCTGCTCTTGGACAAGCCTAACAAATGCCGATACCACACTCCCGATACCGCCGGCTGGATACCTCACACCCAAACCTAGATCGACATGAGTAAGCAAACTATACATTGCGGGAACATTACCGGGACTCCCGCCTAAAAATACCGTCATAAATTCTAGAATATGTTGGAGCTTGTCGGTTTTTGCATATTTAGAAATACGTGAATGATATGATCGAACTAATTCGGTGTTTTTCAGAAGTTTTCGAACCTTTGGTTCTCTTAACAAACTGAGAGGGCTCAATTGCGAGTTTATCAGTAGCCCGGCTCTTACCGCATCGTACTCTGATTTGGTTTTTTCCAGTAATCGAGTAATTGACTTGGTGGAACCGGGTTCTAGTTTTTCGAATAATGTAAATACTGACGGTGCAGTCGTTACATTGTAGGAATCATCCTTCTCAAAGACTTTATATGATGGCTCAAGTGTTTCTAGCTCATAGTAGTCGCTGGTTACTTTTTCAAAATCAGCGAAGAATTCATCAAACACATCCGGCATAAGGTACCAGGATGGACCTTGATCAAAGACGTAACCGCGCGCAGAAAATACCATCGCTCGCCCACCCGGGCGATCGTTTTTCTCAAGCACCGTTACATTATGTCCGGCGCGCGCCAAATACGCTGCTGCGCTTAATCCACCAAACCCGGCACCAATAATAATGATGTCTTTACTCACTGCCATAGTTTAACCTACCACTACTTACAGGGCACATAATCGATTACCTATATTCAAGTTGAGCGTGATTTTATTTAATATAGTCGTGGAGTTTGCGGCTGTCTTTGTGTTTGCGCAGTTTAGCAAGTGCTTTCGCTTCTATCTGACGAATTCGTTCGCGGGTTACCATGAACTCCTGCCCGACTTCTTCAAGTGTATGGCTTTTACCGTCCTCAAGACCAAAACGGAGCTTTAATATTTTTTGCTCACGTTCTGTCAGTGCGCTCAGCATTTCTTTGACGTGTTCTTTTAGCAGCTGACCAGTCGCCGATTCTTCAGGCGTAATTGTATCTTCATCTTCGATGAAATCTGCCAATACAGAATCTTCTTCGTCATCACGAACACTGGCATCAAGACTAGAAATATCTTGCTTAATCTTCATGATGTGTTCAACTTTATCGACTTCAATCTCCATTTCGGCTGCGATTTCTTCATTGGTTGGTTCGCGGTTGAGATCCTGAGTCAGACGGCGCTGTGTTCGTAGTAGTTTGTTGATTGTTTCTACCATGTGCACCGGGATACGAATAGTTCGTGCTTGGTCGGCAATCGCACGCGTGATAGCCTGGCGAATCCACCATGTTGCATAGGTACTGAACTTAAATCCTTTATCCGGATCAAACTTTTCAACAGCGCGGAGTAAGCCAGTGTTCCCCTCTTGAATCAAATCCAGCAGGTCAAGTCCACGTCCAACGTAACGCTTTGCAATACTTACCACCAGCCGCATATTAGCCTCTGCCATTTGGTCTTTTGCGCGCTTGTCGCCGGATACAACTTTTTGAGCCAGCGCCAATTCTTCTTCAGCTGTCAGTAGTGGGATTTTACCGATTTCACGCAAGTACAAACGAACCGAGTCGTCTGCAATATCATCAAGATAGGTGTTTTCGTCTATGGTAACTTCATCGTCGTCTTCATTTGACCAGCCGTCATCTTTGCCGGCCTTGCCTTCAACGACGTCAATATTCAAATCTGCTAGGTCCGTATACAGCTCATCAAGCGCTTCCGCGTTATCAGAGTTTTCTGGCAGAGCGGTGAGAATATCTTTTTGAGATATTTTCTTGTCTTTTTTTGCTCGTTTTAGCAGTTGCTCTTTAATATCTGCTGGGTTTGCTTTCGTTTCCGCTTCGACAGCTTTCGCTGCTTTCTTCTTAGGCATGGGTGTCCTTTCCTTGACTAACCTTTAGTAATTGATCGAGTTCTTTTACTCTTGTGAGGAGTTTTTGGGCTGTTTCATCATCAGCTGAGTCCAATGCTTGGGCCAACTGTGCTTTTTTGGATTTTACATATAGTTCAATGAGGCGGGCTCTGAGTCGGCGAGCTTCATAGCGTCCTTCGACTTCATCGAGCTTAGAAAACAGTGCCTCGTACTGTAATGACAGTATTTTGACATAGTCACTAATACTTTGCAACACCGGTACCTGACGCATATCACCTTCAAAATCTGGATGACCTATCAAAAAATCCAACAACTGCTGGGCTTGTTCTTGCAGCAGCATTGAGCTATCGACAATATCTATCATGTGCCGCAGATGCGGTCTCATCAGCATCATAGACATAAAATGATCTTGGACCTTGGCATGTTCAAGTTGCTGCTGGCTTACCATGTTATCTGATGGAGTTCGTTTTTTCAGTTTTGGTTGAGGTGTATCAGTTTGCAGTTTATCCTTGAGAGCCGCTGGACTAACTTGCATGCGCTTGGCGACTTCAGTTAAGTAGTGGTCCTGTTCTACCGGATCACTTAGCTCGCGTAATGTCGGCAACATTGCGTCGCTAAAACTCCGCTTTCCCTGCCCACTGTCTAAATCTAATTGATGTGCATAATGACTTATCAGCCAATCCATAGCGTACTGCCGCTTTTCTAATGCCTTTTTCCAGGCACCAACATCTTGTTTGATTAGTTCATCGGGGTCTTTTGCGCCGGGTAAGGTAATGATACTGAGGGTGACCCCGACTTTACTAGCTATAGGAATCGCCCGTTCGGTTGCCGCCAGGCCAGCGCTGTCACTATCAAAGCTTAGTCGCACGTCATCCGCGAACCGTCCGACGGTTTTCAGATGTTGTTCGGTCATCGCCGTACCAGCGGTGGCCACGACATTTTTTACATCTACCTGATGACTCGCAATAACATCTAAGTTTCCCTCAACAACAACGGTGAATTTTTCTTTACGCATCGACTCTTTAGCGAGGTGCAGTCCAAAAACGTGCCGACTTTTGTCATATAACATCGTCTGCGGCGTGTTGATGTATTTCGGAGCATTCGGATCATCGGCCAGCAAACGGGCCGTAAATCCGATTACGCGACCCTGCCCGTCCATGAGCGGCACCATCAGACGATTTCGGAACATGTCGCCGGCTCGTGAAGTCCGAGATAATAAACCGGCTTGCTGCAATTCCTTGGTCGTAAACCCTTTATCGACTAAAAACTTACCGAGAGCATTACCCGTATTGGGAGCGTAGCCTAGACGAAAATCCAATACAACTTGTTTGGTGAATTGACGATTCCTAAATACATAATCCAGGGCTATTTTATTATTTTTGAATTGAACTTGGTAGAACTTAGTCGCAAGTTCAAGCGCAGCATACAGCCGTTCTTTGACCTGTGTGTTGCTGGTATCGCTCCGGTATTGTTCGAGTTCAACACCAGCTTTGCGGGCTAGCATTTCAAGTGTGCCCTTAAAATCGAGCCCTTCCATCTGCATAACAAAACTAAATATATCGCCGCCACGGTTGGTGCTGAAGTCATGCCAGATTTGTTTCTCAGGACTAACAATAAAACTCGGTGTTTTCTCGTTTGCAAACGGACTCAAACCCTTAAAATTACGCCCGGCACGCTTAAGCTGAACGTATTCGCCTATTACGTCTTCTATGCTCAAACGCTGTTTAACCTCATCCTTCGCATCCATATCTGATGATATTGTACGCTACTCTGTTACCTACTACTTACTAACGCTTATCTATGCAATTGAATTTTGGTGCGACGGCTGCCAGACTGCTGAATAAACCATTGGACTCTATACGCTAAGTTACTTGCGTATTTATTTCTAAGTATTGTGGTGTTTCTGCGGTACTGCTCAGCTGCACAAATCGCTTCACTGTAGGGAGTTTGGCGCCTTCGGCATCAATCATAGTACCTTTCGGCTGTTCGAATATGCCCGTTATGGGTACGCTATTTGCCTTGATTGCTGCGGATAGTCGGTCAATGTCGGTCTTGCCGTTCTCATCTGTATCGAATATTTCAAAGTCTGGGACGCGCGTATCACGCTCAATACTAGAGTGGTACAGTACGTCATTCAGCGGACCGAAACTGATACCCGGTGTTTTTACTTGGGCAAGTGGCATCACATCCACCGTATCTTCACCAATCTTCCAAGAAGCAGGCTCGTTGACATCAATGAATTGCACTGTCGAAGAACCGGTTTCAATCAGCGCGAGCTGTCCGCCGTCGTCTGATTCTACAACCATAACTGAATCAAAATCGCGTGTTATCTGTTGATCAGTAGCATCCTGTTCATTGTTATCTGCTGTTTTATCATACTTAATGCCAGTAGTAGATTCATCACGGTGATTACCTGCGATAACTTCTTCAAGCGTCGCCGTACCTGCAATGGTACCGGTGAATTTACCACCACCTGGAAGAAAAAGCATCTCAGCATGTTTAGTTTCTGATAAATCTTGCAGGTCTTCCCCGTCTACTATCAACAGACCCCTGTCGCTAAGCTCCCCTATCTGGTGATTGGAGAGTTTGCTGTGTGCAGCACTATCTACAACCCGCAGTGACTCACTGAGAGCAGACTCGGCTATTTCTTCGACTTCCGCCTGAAACTTATTCACTGTCTCATGCGAATCTGCATGAGACATTAATCCTGTTGCAATAATTCCAGCCGCAAGCGCTGCGTGTGGTATTTTCTCTGCTATTTGAGTTATGGGGCCTTCATTCTGGGAATGGTTGTTATGCCTACTCATTTTTGCTGTCCTTCTGCTTTAGCGATATGGTTGCGGGCTTCCATCAACATTTGGGCACTCTCTGAAACTACATGTTCTGGGCTGTTTGTTGATATCTGATCTATTTCATTCACAACTTGGCTATTGATTTCAACTCTCTGCCTACTGTGCAATTGATTTTTTTCAGCGGCCTCAGGCATCGCTGTTACTTGACGCGATACGTCTACTCGTGGCGTAACGTCTCCATAGTCTTCAGATTTACGTACAGTGGACATACTGTGCGTACCGTCTAATTCTTCTGTCGTTGATAGAGAAGTTTTTTTTCTGGTTTTGTCTGATAATAGCTCATCTATATATAACATTTTCTGTTCAGTCGATTTGCCGAATGTGCGAGGCGCAAGATCGTGTTTAACCGACGTAATCTTGGTGCCGTCAGCCCCTTCGGCTTGACGGAAATCGCTGCCATTCCACTCGGTAACCGGTAGCTTATGGGCGCGGTCTACTAACTTACCTGTGATTCTACCAATCTGCTGAGCAATTTCTTTATTGGTCTTCTGCTTTTCCGATTTAGTAACTAACTGTTCACTCATTTTCAAACCCTCTCTTCTCTGCTTTCGGCACTTCGTTCTTGTCTCTGCTGGACTATTTCTGCGGCTTTAATTCCTGATTCTACGGTTGTTTGAGAGACTTTATCTACTAAATGGTGTCCGATTTGCTGCGCCTGACTCATACTCATATCATCAGGATCAACTGAAAAGATTTCAGCGGCCTGGTTACGTACTTTTTTAAGCTTTCTATAGGGGTGAGTCTTGTCTGCTTTTACATACAAATCATGTGCTAAACTCCGACTACCCCTAGTTAGGACGTGAGCTATGTCGTCCTCGTTATGGTCAGTCCGTTGTGCAACATCCGAAACAGACACACGCTCAGTACCTGTAGTGTCCGGATAGCGGGACCACACTTCCCCGACTGCGGCCATACCGATTTCTTTCTGAGCAAGCGCAGCGTCACGATAGGGTTTTTCTGCGTATGCCATGTCTTCTGCTAATGCTTTATCGTGAACACGAGTTTTATCAGTACGCTTCTTTTGGTACCTATCGATGATTTTGTTCTTTAGTTTTTCACTCATTTTTGCTTTCCGATTTTGTTTTGTTTTATACTTTTTAGTTTTTAAAACTTACATGAATAATAGCAGTTTATTGTGTTTTTGTCAACTAGCTTGAATTGAACTGTTCCACGCTAATCAGGTAATAACTACTTGCTTGTGGTTACGATTTTTATTCGTACCAGTTTTCGATGAGGTATGTAGGATTACTACCTTCAGCGTAGCCTATGAATTCATCCCACTTACCCGCCCTGTCTGCTGCTTCAGCACTGAGCTCGGCTTGAATATCTTCACTGTTACGATGAAAATATGGATCCTGTTCGTATGTTGTCATAATAAAATTACAATACACTTTTATTATAGTTTGTCAAAATTTATCTATTGCCGGCACGCTACCAGAACTGTATGCTTATGCTTATGGAACAAGCTCCGAATGTACCGCCGCCAATGAAAAGCGGTGCTAACCCTTATGACTTTATAAATGATCCTAAGCAGCCAAAACAGCCACTAGGTAGCGGTATGTCTAAACAAAAACGAATTCTCCTGGTCGTTGCAGGGATAATAACCCTAGTGATTGTAGGCAGCGGCATATCGTCTTTTATAGCCAGCCTTGGGGATGAAGTCAAAAAAGATATCCTCAAGACGCAGCAGCAGCAGGTTGAACTACAAAGAGTTAGCGAAATCGGAATCAAACAAGCCTCCTCCCCTGCTACGAAGAATCTGGCCTCGACAATCAATTTTACGATGGTATCCGATGGTGCAAAGCTAGCAGACCTTGCGCAAAAAGCGGGCATGAAATCCGATAAAAAGACACTGTCAGGGGGTAGTAATCCGGCGACCAATTCCATTTTGGAAAACGCTCTTCAAAATAACCAGTTTGACCAAGCATTTACCGAAGTTATTATTTCGCTATTAAAAGAATATCAGGTGAGTCTGCAGCGCGTTCATAAGAGCTCAGAAAACGTTGACAATAAACAAATCCTCAGTGGCATGTACGATAGCGCTCAAGTACTAATAGAAGAAGCCGAATCAGTCAAATAAAGGTGTTGGGTCACCATCGTTCGTAACAAGACTATAGCTATGCTGAATGAGCGCTTGCACCTCTTCCCATGGCAGTTGTCCGGTTAGCACAATGGTATTCCAATGTTTTTTATTCAAATGATATCCCGCCATAACCGTTTCGTATGTATCACGTAACACTACCGCTAACTGCGGGTCGCATTTCAGGCTAATATTGACTGGTTCTTTTTGCTCCTGAATAATGGCGAACATTTTGTCGTCAATTTTATAAACAGCTACACCTTCTCCGAATGGATAGTCCAACTTTGCGTTCGGCAAACTTAACAAAAACGTTTCGACAGTTTTATGATCCATTTTTCTTGAAATACTCCAAGTAATGTTCGAGTTCAGCTATTGATGCCTGAATATCATCGAAGGCGCGGTGTACTTCACGCTTCTCAAAAACCTCGTTGTAGCGGCCTTGCATAAATACTTTCCAAGCACTCACATCAAGCATTCGGTAATGAAGCTTGAGGTCTAGCGAAGGCATCCAAAACTTAATAAAATTGCGGTCATTATAGATAGAGTTCCCTGCCAGCACCGCGTGCTCATCATTAAAATGCTCTTCAACAAGCTGAATCATTTCTCCTTCGACTTGCTGTAGCGGCTTGCCTTCGTCTAATTTATTGACAAACTCATCGCGGTTTTCAGGAAAATCACGCCACCAAATATTGGCCTGCATACGACTGAGTACTGTTTTTTTATTTTGTTTTATTCGGGCCTCATAACTGCCAAGGGTTTTGAAATTGAAGTCAGTTACTTCGGCGGCAATTTCTAAAAGCACGTCTTTTGTCGAATCCAAACCGGTCATCTCTAAATCGACCCACAATAATTTTGTTGGCAACTGGTGCTTGTTAGGACTACTCATTGGCACCTAGTATATACTGCTCAGGTATGAACAAGCGAATTATCGGCCTCCTCGTCATAGCTTTGCTGGTAGCGGTAGCCCTGGTTGCCTTCCCAAGCCGTGTTTTTTCACCGGAGCTAACCAGCAGGCCTCAAGCGCCACAACCTGCTTCGAAGCAGCCATCAGAACCTGAATTTGATAAAAAAAAGTACTCGTTGAACGATCCGAATAGTATTTGGGTTATAGCCAGCAAGGTTCAGCCGCTGCAACCGGTAGAATATGCACCGTCTGACTTAACTGATGTAGGTGGTGGCCAGCAGCTGCGAACCGAAGCCGCCAAAGCATTTACTAAGCTATTAGCTGATGCTCGAAGTGAGAATGTGGAAATCATTCCGCTTAGTGGGTACCGCTCCTACCAAACCCAACAAGCTGTATATGCCTCGGAAGTGCAACGATATGGCCAAGCTGCAGCAGATGCGCAAAGCGCTCGGCCGGGACACAGTGAACACCAAACAGGACTTGGTATTGATGTCGGTGGTGGTGGCTGCGGAATTGAGGACTGCTTTGGTGGAACCGAACCATACAAATGGCTACAAAAGAACGCACACAAGTATGGGTATATTCAACGGTATACTCCAGACAAGCAAGCTATCACAGGGTACCGCGCGGAACCATGGCACTGGCGGTATGTCGGTAAAGATTTAGCGACCGAAATGCATACAAAACATATTGAAACACTCGAAGAATTTTTCGATGTCGTTCCCGCCTCTCAACCTTGGTAAAAAGTACTCGTCTATAACTTCTTGGAATAAAGCAGAGATTATTCGAGGTCTTTGGAGCTTAAGACATTAATAGGTGCATCACGAGTGATAATGTCATTCACCCGCTTGTTCTGGGCTTCAACGGTAGTCCCGTTTTGGGATTTTGCGAGTACTTCCGCGGCTTTATCCAGCATATACAAGCTAAAGTTTTTACGGGCATCAAACTTACTGTTAGCCTTTTCAGCTGCGGTCCACTCATAGTGCTGGTAGACAGGCAGGAGCCCAGGATTTAACATATCTTGAGTCTGAATATCTATATCAACAACTGCGATACCGCCAATAAGATTTTCCATCGGTAGCTGTGAGTTGACTGCATTTCCAAGACTAAACCATACCAGCGTTTGGTGCCCTTCGGTACCATCTAATACTTTTGCCGGCTGCAAGATATGAGGTCCATTCCCGATTACCAAATCGACATCTTGCTTGGCTAAAAACGCTGCGATTTGATTCTGCTGAGCTGTGACTTCAGCTTTATCAGGTTCACCCCATGTCATTCCCACAATCACAAAATCTGCATTTTTTTGAGCTTCAGTAATATGTTTCTTAGCGAGTGGCTCACTGTAAACATTAACGCTGTATTTGTTTGCGGGAGCTTTCAGTGATTGGGTCGTGTAGGAAAGATAGGCGAACTGCAGCCCTTTCACTTCGAAGTAGCGAATTTTATCTTGTTCGTCTTGGCTTCGGTTTGCTCCAGAAACGGCTACGATAGACTGTTGACTCTCAAAATATTTTAATGCAGCGTCTATGGCTGCCTGGCCCTTGTCATTGGTGTTTAGTGAAGCAACGTTCATTACGCTACAGCCGATACCCGCCATAGCAGCCGACCACTCGAAAGGAGCATTGAATTCAGGATATCCGCTCACTCCCTTATCGGCCCCACCGGCTAACGTCTCCTGATGGCAGACGCTGATATCAGCAGTATCTAACGCGGGTTTGATGTTTTGCATCAAAGGTAGATAGTCATATTTGTCACCTTTTCTTGCCATCTGGTGGATGGAATCATAGGCAGCGAATGTTCCGGTAGCCATCAGCCTGATTGTGCCCTGCTGTAATTGCGGTTCAGAATCCGCAGCAGCTGTCGATGCGCCTGCCGTATCGGCCACAGGAGTTTGAGATGCTTGTTCAGTAGGTGTGCGACCAAGGAATGCGTATGCGCCACCGCCGCCGGCTAATAAAACAAGCAAAGCTAGTACGGCTATGATTGGCTTCTTCCTACTTTTTTTACGCGCTTTACGCGCTTTGGCGGCAGCAGGAGCTGCGGCCGATCGCTGCGGGATTGGTCCAAACTGATTTGGCTGAGCAGCTATCGGACGTGGTCGCGGTCGCGGACTCATGGCAGGTTGCGACTGACTCGGTTGCTGCATCCATGAGGATGGCGCATTCGACTGAGGCTTGGGTGTTGGCGCGGGCTGTGGCGTACGTTGTGGCTGCAAGGGTCGTTCGGGCCGCAAAGGTCCTACAAAATCACGGCGTCCACCAGTACTTGGCGCTCCGTTTGCTCGAAATCTATCTCGAATATCATCCATCCCGTTAGAAGCCTTCCAGTTTATTCATACATTCGATAGTGGCATATTGGTGTTCTTGTACCAAAAGTGAATAGGTTCTAACAGGATTCATTATGATTTATCCTCTGGCTTAAATTCTAAAGCGACTGAATTTATACAGTAGCGTTTACCTGTCGGCTGGTCGTGAGCATCATCAAATACATGTCCTAAATGCCCTCCACACGATGCGCACACCGCTTCTACTCGGACCATTCCAAGCGTTTTATCATCGATAAGCTTCACGGCACCGGTTTCTGCGACATCGTAGAAACTAGGCCAGCCGGACCCGCTTTCAAACTTAGTATGGCTTGTAAATAATTCACTCCCGCATCCCGCGCATACAAACATACCGGAACGTTTTTCTTTAAGCAGATCACCGGTAAAAGGTTGTTCGGTGGCCTTCTGGCGCAGAACGCTATATTGCTTTTCTGATAGTTTATCTTGCCACTGCGTGTCGCTTAATTGCATGAATTACGCATCCTTTTTCTTATCAAGCTTATCAAGGCGGAAGCCTTTGACAACAAAATAAATAACGAATGCTACAGCTAGAAACTTCAAAAGACTATCAATGAGTAAACCAAAATTGAAAACTCCTCGACGGTCACCGATCATCATTGTGTACGTCAAATTATCCAAGCCTCCCGGACCGACTAGCAGGTCTACGATTGGCGTGATAATACTCGCGACAATGTTTTTTACAAATTCCGCAGAAGCCGCTCCAATGGCCAAACCAACCGCCAGTCCGACAACGCCCTGGGTCCGTACAAACTCTATAAAACCACTCACTGCCCTACGCGCCATAAACCCTCATCTTCATGCGTCTATTCTATCATGGGCCCTAGTGTTAACGTGCTTTTAACAGGCTTTTCATTGCCCGAGCTAATGCGGCTTCACGCATTGTTACTGAATGCGTTCGCATATATTGCAGCGTCTCCCGTAGCGGGGGCACAAGAATAGATTCGAGCTTCTGCTCAACCTCTGCTTTTGACCAGTGGTTTCGTTCCTTGTTTTGTAACCACTCTAAGTAGCTGACTATGACCCCTCCGGCATTAGCGAGCACATCTGGAATCACAAAGATATTCTTTTCAGCCAATATTGCTTCGGCTGGTTCTTGTACTGGGCCATTTGCCAGCTCCAGAACATATGAAGCTTTAACGGTATGTACGTTATCTGGCGTAATGACATCACCTAGCGCCGCAAGAACCAATACATCTACTTCTACTGGAACAATCTGTTCTGCTGTGATGTTTTTTGTCTGCAAAGAGGAAAAATCTGCTAGCCGCCCGCTATTATTCTTATAATCAATTAACTCCGTTAGATTCAACCCGTTGGGATTGTAGACTCCGCCTGAACTGTCAGTAACAGCCACAACAACACTATTGGGCAGCAACTGCTGCAGTAGCAGGCAGAAATATTGTCCAACATTGCCGAATCCTTGAACGCCGACGGTCATTTTTCTATTGTCCTGCATTTGATCGCTCAATACTTCACGCAGCGCTAAGACGCCGCCCCTCCCGGTAGCTGCTTCGCGACCTTGACTGCCTCTGTTTTTGAGAGATTTTCCAGTAAATGATGCGCCTGAAGTATCACCGGTTAATTGCTCAAACTCGTCAACCATCCAGTCGATAATCTTGCTGTCTGTATTTACATCCGGTGCCGGAATGTCAGTATCTGGACCAATATGTTTGTGAAGGTGCCTAGCGTATGCCCGGGATAATTCCTCTAACTCATGAGGGTTTAGCTGCCGAGGGTCAACGGTGACACCGCCCTTCCCCCCTCCTAGCGGCAGCCCAACTGCTGCCGTTTTTAGGGACATGAGTATAGATAACGCCCTGACTTCATCTACATTAACGTCAGGATGAAACCGTATTCCGCCTTTGTACGGTCCATGGATGTTTTTATGCTGCATCCGATATGCAGGATATGATTTTCCATTTTCTAACTCAATTTCAAATATGTGCTCTTTATCAATGCTCAATAAAAAATCAATGTCGCTGTCAGTGAGGCCAATATTCTGGGCTACTCGTCGAATATTATCGTGGGTACTTTTGAGCATATGACTCCTTCTTTAGTACTGTGAGCGGACTTGTGGTGGTAACTTTTCTATTGCATATCGCACCATTGTCCTTGGCATATATGCGGCGTGCTGATTCAGATAGTCGATCAACAGCTCTTCATCTATACGCTTGCCCATTTCACGTAGCATCCGTCCAGTAGCCTTGTGAATATAAGCATCAGTATCATCGCTTAATTGTGCCGCAAGTTCCAGTGTCTCCGTTCCGCTCCCCTGTTTTATGTTATACAGCGTTGAAATTATTGCGATGCGCCGTTCCCATACCCGGCTCGATGTGGCCATTTTTTTCAAAACTCGCATTTTATATGGTGAGCCAGATAAGTGCCTGCCGACAATCCCGGGCGCACTGGAATCGACCAAATCCCAGTTATTTATGTGCAGTAGATTACTCATATACATATCAAAAATTGTTTGACGATTGAAGTCGAATTTCTGGTATTTCAGCAGCAGAATAAACAGCGCCGTCAGACGCTCTTCATGCCATACGCTTTGCAACAGTTTTTGCGTATCGTGTAGTGATATACGCTGATAATTTTTCTTGGCAGTGGCACGCTGGACGGGCACACGCACACCGAGGAACGAATCGTCGGGCGGATACCCTGGACGGTTTTTGAACCAATTAGACAAAAAATCAGGCCTGCTTGGGTCGGCGTGTTCCCGCAGCATGGTTTGCACCGCGGTAATTTGATCACTCATATGAATCTATAATTTGCTTGATTTCAGCCGGCTTCTGAACGATTGCAACCGGCAATGCTGCGTGCAGGACTTGCGCTGGTTGATACCCCCAGTTAACGCCTATGAATTTTACCCCGGCCTTACGAGCCCCCTGGCCATCTCGAAGCTCATCACCAATCATCCATATGTCGTTTGGGTCTGAATGCGTCAGTTTTATGAGTTTTTTAAGCGCGGCAGCTTTTCCAAACACTGGTGCGCTATTTAAGATATCAAACATGGTATCGAGCGCTTCTTTTTCCAGAACTGTCTGGACGACAATCCGTGAGTTGGTACTTAATACGTACAACTGGTGACCATCTTTTACGAGTTGCTTAGCAAGCGGCTTAATACCTGCAAACAAACGTATATCTCCAGCATGTGCTTGTAGTTCGCGGCGACCTTTTGATAATAAGCCGGGTAATTGGTACGAGCGGACTCCAACATACTTTAACCCTTGCGGTACGCTCATGGTTCGTACTTTTTGCCATTCAACTAGGTCGATTGTCCGTAGATTTTTCGGTACGGCCAACTGGTTGTATACCCTAAGCGCCACAGATAAACTATCGGCGAGCGTGCCGTCGAAATCGAATACAATTTTTGCGCACATTACATCTGCTCCGGAGCGGTGATATTGAGGATATCCAGGCCATTTCTAAGTGTCTGTGAGTACATATCCACCAGCTGCAACCGCTGGGCTTCACGTTCATGGCCGATGACCGTGTTGGACTCATAGAACCGGTTGAATACTTGTGCAAGCTCGTATAAATACGTGCAGACATAGTGGGGGAGCAATTCGGAAACGGCCAGTTCAACCGTCTGTTCATACTCCCCTAATTTTCGAACCAGCGAACGCTCATCTTCCTCAAGATTCATGATATTTTCAGACTGAATTTCACTCTTGCGCAGAATACTTCGTGCACGGGCGTGAGCGTATTGTAAATATGGGCCGGTATTTCCCTTGATACTAACCGCTTCGCCAACATCGAACACAACATCACTGCCTATTTTTACTTTTAGGAATTCGTACCGTATAGCGCCGAGCAGTATGTGATCGGCTGCGCTACCCCGAGCTTCTACCGCCTCCTCCATCTGTTCAAATAACCAATGTATGTCAAGCACGTCGCCGGTACGCGAACTCATTTTACCAGTCGACAGTTTGACGAGTCCGGTTGAAACGTTCACAGTGACACCTTTTAGATCCGGTAGGCATTGTTCGGCAGCGGCAATGACACCTTTGAAGTAATCTCTCTGTTCCCCGCCGGTTACAATATAGCTTTTGTCAGCTTGGAAGTCCTGATGCTTGAGCTGC
This sequence comes from Saccharimonadales bacterium (SeqCode), assembly GCA_038209015.1. Taxonomy (GTDB): domain Bacteria; phylum Patescibacteriota; class Saccharimonadia; order Saccharimonadales; family JBBQYC01; genus JBBQYC01. Next base: position 54,496 of record JBBQYC010000001.1, on the reverse strand, counting down.
ATGAGACCGAGGTCGCGGGCGGCATATAAGCCTTCACCGTTACTAGCCACAAATACATTCGTGAAACTACCGTATTGTTCACCATCAAACACTACGGCGCCGTCACTTTCACGAAAAACCGTCCCGACATGGTCTTGGACCGTGGCTACACCAAGTGCGTTTGCCTGACTTTCTAAATACCGTTTTTCAACCCGATTATTCCCAAGCCGATCAATGATCCTGTCGATTTCTTCAAAACTCCAGGCAATACAAATTTCATAGACTGTCTTATATGTTTGGTCATCGAGCTTAAAGGATTGCTTAGCAAGTTCATTGATTTTCTGTTTTGTAGTTTCATCTTTATCGTATGCTGCAGCTCCGCGAGCATAATGCTCTGACATGAAGCTATTGCGCTCGTCGATAGCAATTGTCTCCAGCTTTGATGTGTCGCCATCGAGCCATTCAAGAATAGAATACATACTCTTGCCAACATGGGCACCAACATCGCCGTGATAGCTTACTCGGTGCACGTCGTTTCCCTCGTACTGCAGAAGATTAGCCATTGTATCTGCAGTAATCGCATTGTAGGCGTGTCCTATATGCATCGCCTTAAATGGATTTGGATTATTGGTTTCAATTACGACTGTCTGGCCAGCGCCTCCTTCGTAATGGCTACCTGCTAGTTTCAGTAGCGCTTCATCAGTCAAGAACATATTTATAAATCCTGGGCCGGCTACTGAAACCGATTGCAATAGCTCATCTTGAGCGAGCTCATCAGCAATCATCTGAGCAACTTCCCTCGGATTTTTACCCAGGGGTTTCGCCAGCTGAAGGGCGACATTACAGGCAAAGTCACCAAACTGTGAATCAGGCCTAGTAAGGACCACATCAACTTCTTGATTAAATAGACGTTGGCATACACCAATAATATTTTGTCGCAACTGCTGTCTCATCCCTAAAACTATACCAGATGCACAGATAGATGAACTATGTGCGATAAAACTAAACACTTTGGGCTGCTAACTGTTTTCCCATCATTCCGATATAAAGCAATAACACCGTATAATGTGGCTATGCAGACTATTAAAACAGTGGTCCGTAGTCTTATGCACACACTCGCAAAGGCTCTGAATTCGCTATCGCGCGGTACACTAACACCGACCAGTATCACCCTCGCGGGGCTGGCAGCTCATATCCCTATTGCCTATTTAGTGGCCAGCGATTACTTGTTCGTTTCAGGGATTTTACTGATCATTTTTGGATTATTCGATACGCTGGACGGCGAACTGGCACGATTGCAGAAATCGACAAGTGCCAGCGGTATGTTTCTTGATTCTTTTACCGACCGCATAAAAGAAGTTGTGCTGTACGTTGGCATTGGCTGGTGGACGATATATTTTACAGATAGTCCTTACTTAGCGGTTTTAGCACTGGCTTGCGTAGGTGTTTCCATCCTCATTAGCTATCTAAATGCGTGGGGTGAAGCTGTCCTCTCGACTCAGTCTGATACTGCCCATCCGGTAAACAAAACATTCCGTGGCGGTGTTCTCGGCTTTGAAGTACGAATGTTTTTGCTGGTTGTTGGCTTTTTATTCAGCCAGATACCGTATGTATTAGCAATCATCCTGGTCTTAGGCATAATCACAATACTAACCCGTCTAGCTAATATCCTTGGGCGGTTATCGAGTGTATAAGATTGACTTGCACACGCATTCGTCTGCCAGCCCTGACGGCGGCATCACTATAGACCAATATCGTAAAGCGCTCAGTTCGCAGTTGCTTGATTTTGTAGCAGTAACAGATCATAACAGCATAGATTTTGCGCTGCATCTACGGGACGCCCTCGGTCACCAGGTTATAGTAGGCGAGGAAATCCTAACTGAGTCCGGTGAGATAATCGGGCTATTTTTATCAGAGGTTATAGCACCCAACCAGTCGCTGAAAGCCACCATTCATGCAATCAAACGCCAGGGTGGTTTGGTATATATTCCACACCCATTTGAAACGGTCCGCCAGGGGCTGCACCCCAAAGATTTAGATGCTTGTATCAGTGATATTGATATTTTTGAAGTCGTGAATGGCCGTGCATTCTTACAAAACCGCAGTCAGCAAGCGGCCGTGTATGCCAAGCTTAATAGAATACCTGGGGTCGCGAGTAGTGATGCGCACGGGTTTATGGGACTAGGTCGTACCTATACCACTGTATTAAAACCGATCGACCAAACAAATCTTGTCAGTCAGTTAGCAGCTGGGATACCATTTACTATGCGCCCAAGCGCACGAGCACTGCTCTATCCAAAATTTAATAAGCTCAAAAAGAAGCTCAAAAAATGAACGATTACATAGCTGCAATACTGTTTTTTCTACCAGCGGGCCTTGCCAATATGGCGCCAGTTTTCGCCAGCCGTTTACCATTACTAGACCAGTGGAACACGCCAATAGACTTCGGCTTGAAACTACGTGGTAGACCGCTGTTTGGAGCCAATAAAACCTGGCGTGGCCTCATTATGGGTACGGTTGTAGGCGCGCTATCGGCGGTAGTAATCGGGATGATTGTGCCAAATGCGGTTGGCCCCGCCCCGCTGTATATCATTGGTGGATTGCTTGGTTTCGGCGCATTAGCCGGCGACGCTCTGGAAAGCATGGTCAAGCGCCAGCTCAATATAAACCCCGGCTCAAGCTGGTTCCCTTTTGATCAAATAGATTACATCATTGGAGGATTGCTAGCAGTTAGCCTGGTCGTATCTGTTCCACTGTGGGTGATTGTAACTATTTTTGTAGTGTACTTCGGATTACACCTGGCAATCTCATACATCGGCTACAAGATCGGGTATAAAAAACAGCCTATTTAGGCTTTCTTGATAGCAGTGTTTGGGTTTCGTACAGATTGAAGTGACCAGTCTAGATCCGGTAGTTCGCCTGAATCCCTGGCAGCCGCAAGATCGAGCCCTGCCATAAGGACTGCTTCGGCATCTTCCGGGATTATTCCCTTGGAGGGATATATAATCACTCCCGAACGATCAAGCGTACCGACAGGAATGTATTTGTATGAAGCTGCGGATCGTTCGGTATCTTCTTGTTTCACGCATAAATTTATTACGGTGAGTTCATCGCCTAACGAAGTCGTGCGTTTTTTTCTAACTGGGAAACATTGTACATTCAACATATCCAGCCCACGCGAAGCAATCTTAGCACCATGGCCTTCTTGAACCTCTAAGATACGTGGGCTTACTCCAGCCTCAAACAGCTTTTGACTGATGTCTGCTTGTTTTTGCCTAAGATATGCTTGTTGTAATTCGTAATTTTTGTTTGATGGAAATGATTCCTTCATTTGTATATATTAACATTTTACTAGTTATAAGTCAATGCTACTACGTCTTTACGAAAGTTTCTTTGGCCCATGCCCTGCAGATCCATTCAGTAGTAAAACGCTTAAACAGTCCGCTGGTTTGAGATGGCATAGCTCGAAGCGCATTGCATTTTTGCACACATATGTCATCAGTCAACTGGAACGAAATATCACATACCGATGCCTGCCGAAGTGGGGGCTTATCGATATTAAAAAACATATTCAAGTGCTTATCGAGTTCCTGTAAGTAATCGTCATATATATCCTGAGCTATAACCGCATGATACATATTCGCTTTTAATCCTAGCTCCTGCTTGGCTGCCGCTGCCCAGTTCGATACCGCCGAATGGTCTTCATGCCCCGTCATTCCATCAGGCCCGAATGTCAGGATAGTGTCTGGTTGATAGCGTAATAAGAGCGGTCGCAGTGCATCTACGGCATCAGCTGATGAAACATCGCCGCAACATCCATCTTTGTAGGAAAGCCAGTGATGGTTCTTAACACCGAGAACGGCCAGAGCTGATGCAAGTTCAGCTTCCCGTGTAGCCGCCAGGCTGGCACGCGGCCAACGTCGTTCATCCTGTACGCCTTGCTCTCCCCTCGTTGCTGTTATACACACTACTTGCTGACCATTCGCTGCTGCTGCAGCCAATATGCCACCGGCCGTATATGTTTCATCATCCGGATGCGCACCAAGACATAAAATCGTGCCTAGGTTTTTGATATCATCTGTTGAGACGATTTTCATGTTTTCATAATGCGCTTATTGGCGTTCGACTACAAGCATGATCTAATTGAGTAGCTTTTTGAACTTCTCAATCGCATCAACCGGAGTGGGATTAAGCCCATTCAAAATAGCCAGGTACAAGCTCACGAAATCACCAAACGCGACAGCCCACAATAGCTGTTGTAAGTCATCTGCCCCCTGTACGTCTACTACCTCAGGTGCGGGACGCTGCCCGGAAAGCAGACGTTCGGTAACCTCGAATCGTTTTTGTACCCGCGGATGTTCGCGGCTGGAACGTAAATCAATAACAGCATACGGCTTTTTGACTGGGTGGCTTGTCCATCCCAAAAATTCATTGTGATTGAATTCGGGGATAGTATTGCACCACGCCACGTTCTTAGCGTTTTCATTAAAGCTAATCTTCCACTTATATGCGGCTGGATACAGTTTTGGACCGGCATATATAACAACTGATTTGCCCATGAGCTCCAAGGCTAGCTGTTTGGCAGGATTATCCTTGGTTGGAACCTCCGGAGCCCAGGCGCTGACCGCTTCCCGCAGAAATGCAGCTGATGCATGCATAGCTTGCTCTGCATCGCTCGTTTTAACGCATCCTGCTCGCTCCAAGACCGCTACATACGCCTTTAGACCGCCTAAGACTGCGAAGCGTGGCTGGCTGGCCGTCGGCAGCAATATAAATGGATGGTTTTTCTGCTGAGCAATTTCTTGGAGCTTCCCACCCGATGACATGCATACAATAATCGCGCCGCGCTCTTCAGCTTGCGCGAGCGCCGAAAGCACTTCTTCAGTATTTCCAGAATAGCTGGAAGCAATGAACAATGTATGGTCATTGACGTGCGACGGTATATCGTACTCCCTGCACAACTCAAACGGAACGTGGTAATCCGGCCAGGTAGTACTCAAGAGTCCAGCCAGCGCAGAGCCTCCCATCCCCGCTAATACGATAGAGGTTATTTTTTTATCTGTTTTCCAGTCAAATACAACATCTGTTTCCAGCTGTTTCCACTGGTTCATGGCAATTCCTAGAGCGTCTTGGGCGTCTCGGTGGTGGATTAACTTCAAATCATCTAGCACCGACATCTTTTTTCTCCAGTCATTTATTGTTATGCTTATTGTAGAGTAATTTCATAATGCTATTCAAGGGGGTGGTTAGATATGTTCGATAGGAATAACACACAGGCTCAGCCAATGGGTGATGTGAGCAGTATAAGTTTGCCTGGCAGTAGCGTTCCCCCGCAAGCACAACAAACAGATCCGTATCAGTTACCGGACCATCAGATTAGCGATCACGCATCGCAGCCGCAACAAGACACTACGTCTCCACAGACATCATCAACTGATATATTGGCTATTAAGCAACAAGCGCTTGCTCAGCTCAGCCCGCTTGTGAGCCACCTGGAACAGACGCCAGAGGAGAAATTCAGAACAACCATGATGATGATCCAGGCAAGTGATGATGACAGTTTGATTCCGGTCGCTTATGAAGCTGCTAACGGTATCGAAGATGAGAAATCGAAAGCCCAAGCACTGCTGGACGTAATCAACGAAATCAACTATTTTTCACAGAAACATCAGAGCTAATATATTTCGAAATTAAAAAAGGGGCTAGTGCCCCTTTTTTTGTATACGGCTACTTTAGTGAGATTCTTTGGCAATCACCGTACGGTGTAATAGTGCCGCAATGACAGTTACGCCAAGGAAAAGTGCTAGAGTATCAGCCGGACCCGTATTCGGCAGGTCAGTTGTAGCAGCTTCTTCGCTCACCGTACCTTCATCGTTATTTGCGTCAGTATCATTTTCTGAATCTTCATTCGTACCAGCAACGTCGGCTGTCCCACTGTTCTGGTTTTCGTCACCAGAATCATTCTGTGTACTATCAGCAGGAGCTTCGGGAACGCCAGTAACTTCGCTCGACTCTTCGGTTTGAGATGTTTCTGGTGCATTTGCTTCATTATCTGTGAATTGTCGGTACACCCAACGACCACCTAGGAATAGTAAAAATGCAAGCACTGCGGTAACCGCAAGTGTCGCTAGGCCAAGCAGCCATACACCAACCATACGATCGCGTTTTTCTGCACGATAATAGTTTTCTGCCGCAGGCGGCATATCTGGTGGTTTACTCTCTGAGTTACGATTCTTAAGTGACCATTTAGCCATACAATTCTCCCGTTTCGTATGCCTAGAATACTACATAGTGGCATAAATATCAAGTTTGTCGTAACCATAAGTAGGTTTGTTGCTATACTGAGTATATGACTGATTTTGAAGCTTGCCCGAACAGGCACCCTGAGTCCGGTAATAATTTTGTCAGCCAACAAATTGAACGTGGAATAATCATTGAATCAGATGACCTTGAATCTGGTATAGATACCGGCATCAGTGGTTGCGTTCTCTACGAAAAAACCGACCGCGGTTGGCAAGCCATATTCCACAGTGTGGTAGTTAACGATGAATGATAAGAAGTACCTAATACCAAAACGTTTTTACCAATTATCTACAATTTTTATTGGTTCAATGGTTTTTTTGTATATCACTACAGGAAATGATCTAATTTACATAATAGGGTTGGGTGCAACTCTTATAATAATTTTGCTGACTTACTGGTTTGTCCTAAGAGCATTAGATGTACATACCGCTATCCGACTTGTGGCATTCATTGTAACCGTTACATTCTTTGTACTTTTTTTACTACCCTTGTTGTCATATATTATTTTGTAAATGTAAAAAACTCGGATTCACTCTGAGTTTTTTATTTCCTATTGGGTGGTGAGCAGACCAGCTCAGTTGGTCAGAGAGGAAGCAGCACCAACTAAGCCCGCCAAGGTAATGCATCTGGATGCTGATGCTTATTTCTTTCAGCGAATCGGAATGAGCCGTACAGACGGTACGGTGAATGAGAATCGTAAAGAAAAAATTAGTATCAGCGCCAGAAACAAACAGAAAAGCCGGGCTTTGCCCGGCTCCTGTTTGTGATGCATTGGCTTGGTTTACATCATGCCCATGCCAGGCATACCACCGCCACCACCAGCGTTGCTTTCCTTTTCAGGAACATCAACCACAAGCGCGCCCATGGTCATGCTGGTTCCAGCAATACTCACAGAATTCTGGATGGCTTCTTTAGTAACGCGAGCTGGGTCAACAATACCGGCTTTTTTCATGTCGACTAAACCGGTCGGGTCATTTACATCTACGCCCTGCCCCTCGCCAGCTTCACGAATCTTAGGTAACCATTCGTCAGGGTTTAGGCCAGAGTTTTTCATTAGTTCGTAAAACGGACGTGTCAGTGCGGTTTTCAGCAACTGCTTACCAGCAGACTCACTGCTCGCACCTTCGCTCTTGATGCTATCGCTGAGGTTAATGAGCGTCACTCCACCGCCTGGTACGATACCTTCGTCCAGCGCCGCTTTGGTAGCTGCTACGGCATCATCAACACGGAACTTCTTCTCTTCAATTTCAGTTTCGGTAGCGCCTCCTACCTTAATAACAGCAACCTTACCTCGCAGTGCAGCAGCCCGTTTATCAAGGTTTTCTTTGTCATATTCACTGGTAGCAAGTTTTGATTGGCTCATGATTTGATCAATCCGCGCCTCTAGCTCAGTTACCATTCCAGCACCTTCGATAATTGTCGTGCTGTCTTTGGTAGTTATGACTTTGCGGGCCGTACCAACTACATCGAGTTCAACGTTTTCAAACGTCATACCGCGGTCTTCGGTAATAACTTGTGCGCCGGTCAAAATAGCGATGTCATTCAAGATATCCTTACGGCGGTCACCAAATGCCGGTGCCTTAACCGCAATGGTATTGAATACGCCCTTAAGCTTGTTCAGTATAAGCGTGCCGAGTGCTTCGCCTTCGACATCTTCGGCTATTAGAACGACGTCTTTCTTACCAGCCTGTGCTAGTTTTTCCATCAAGGGAAGGAACTCTTGAATTGAGCTAATTTTCTTATCAGTGATAACGATAGCCGGCTTGTTAGCTATTGCTTCCATGCGTGCGCTATCAGTTACCATGTACGGGCTGACAAAGCCATTATCAAAGGTGAAGCCTTCAACGACTTCGCTCTCCAGCTCAAGTCCCTGGCCTTCTTCAACAGTAACAACGCCGTCTTTACCAACCTTATCGATGACATCAGCAATCAGCTCACCGATTTCAGCGTCGCCAGCGCTGATAGTCGCGACTTCAGCCACGCGTTTCTTATTCGCCTTGATGTCCTCGGCCATACTGCCAAGTTGCTTCATAACATCTTGAGCTGCAGCTTCCAGACCTTTTCGCAGCTGCATCGGATTGTGGCCGGCAGCAATCAGCTTGTTGGCTTCGTTCAATATATTGTAAGTTAACACCGTAACTGTGGTTGTACCGTCACCGGCAACATCATTCATCTTATTAGCAGCTTGCTTGATAAGCTCAGCGCCAACTTTGTATCCTAGTGTTTCATCGTCGACATCAGCGATGTCCACGCCCTTTGCGACGGTAACACCGTCATGCGTGACAGTTGGGCTGCCGTAGCTTTTATCAATTACTACGTTGCGACCCTTAGGCCCCATGGTTGTTTTCACTGCGTTATATAAAAGTTCTGCCCCACCTAGCACACGACGGCGCGCGTCATCATCATAAAATACTTTTTTAGCCATTACTTACTCCTTGTAGTCGTTTGATTTATCATTATTCATTAACCAGTTTTCAATCATTTTACTATTTGCCATTTGGCGAATGAGAAAAGTGAACTAATTGAAAAATATAAATTACTTTACGGTTGCTACGATATTTTTCTTCTCTACTACGATGTACTCGTCTTTCCCTTGAGTAACTTCTGTTGCTTCATAACTATTCTTATACAGAATTTTGTCACCGACAGATACGCCTTTGACATCACTGCCAACAGCTACTACTACAGCTTCTTTCGGCTTTTCTTTCGCATTATCCGGTAGATATATGCCGCTGGCGGTCTTGGTTTCTGGTGCTTCATGCTTAGCAACCACATAATCGGCTTGTGGGTGTATGTTTACTGCCACTATAGATTCTCCTGTTTACTTGTCATAGATTTGGCACTTCTCGCAAACGAGTGCCAAATCTCTAGCACTCAATATAATGGAGTGCTAACTTGCCGTCAAGAATTTTTAAATCGTTGGCGGGCGCGTTTTATAGAACTCGGTTGGGATACCCAATCTTCAGTCTGTAATTCGATTTCAACCGCAATATTTGTAGCCGCTTCGACGGCTTGCTCATTCCTGTTGGACAGTTTCTGTGCGTACAGTAAGGCGAATGATCCAAGCCGCTGCATCTTCAGCTCGGCAGGTAGCTCTTCTAGGTAGCGATTAATAAGAATGGATTTGAAAAACTGGACAATATCATCTGCCATGACACGGTGCTCAGTATCTTCTTCGGTCCATTTGCCAAGCCGGCCTGCTCCCTCGAAATCAAAACAGATTTGTCGCTTGTAACCATTATTCATAGTCATAAGACCGGTATTCTTCGCCTGGAAGTCACCGTGGTACATGCCGCGCTTATGCATCTTAGCTATCGCATGCATCGATCGAATGGTGTGCATGTCTAAAACGTCGTGCGTCGGTTGATCATAGACATTAGCGCCCCAATCGAGACGAGTCAGTGGCTGAAGTCGCCTAAACTGCATAACTATAGCTGTTGTGTCAGCGTCATAGGGAACCAACCTTGGTTCTTTGCCCGGGTCAAATACCAACGTCGGTATACCCGCCTTCTGTACCGCTGAAAGCATAGAAACTTCATTGCGAGCTTTTGCATGTGATGCTGGTTTAATCACCCATAAGTTATAGTCATCATCCTCTGCAACGCAGACTTTATGAGCTGAGTCGCCAAGCTGGGCGGTGGCGCCAAGGTGTGGCGTCATCTGCAAAGACTCAGCAATTTCAAAGCTGGGTAATGATTCCGTGTGTTCGTAGCCCATAGTAAATCCTAGAAGGGGAAATCACGCTCGTCGGGCGGCGCAACCTCTATTATGTCCTGCTGAATCTGCACATAAAATGCTTGATTCTGAATATGAGCTTGGTGATTATCCATCTCCTCTATGCTCACTGGAAGCGCCGGTAACAATACCGGATCGCTTAACAGATTTTGGCCTATATTGTGGCGGCTGGCAGACGGTTCTGCGCTGAGGCCGAGTCCCATTGCAGTGAATTCACTCAGAAATTCAGTTATACGATTGAACATGTAGCGTCGTTTCCAGGCCCTGTTTTGATCAGCAGAGGTTGAATTTAAAAATGCCCCCAGTGAAGTTACCCCATCAGGAATTATGTATTCCATACTTCCTGAAGGATGCTGTACCCCTGCCAATCGCAGAACCATTCCTTTGTTCTCAAGCTTGGCCCGAGTGTATTGATCTGTTTTATAATCTTGCCGTGCATCAACAATCAACCGATGCTCTTTGCTGGACGCATGGTAATAATCAGCAATACAGTATTTCTTCGGTAGTAAGGGTGCGTTTGCAGCCCACCGAAACGGATCTTTCTCCATAGTCGATATAAAATACCACAACCAAGCTGTTTTGTCAATGGTTTTTGCCTGGTATACTAGACGCTAATGCCACAAAAAATGAACAGTAGTGTATTGATGAGCGGAGCCGAATATTTTAATGACGGTTTCGCAATTAATGCCTACATGGATGCATCAGTTGCAGTCGATATTGATCGCGCCGTAACAGATCACACTAACATACAAGCTGCGCTTCGTAGCGCAGGGGTAGAAATACATAAAGTTGACGCTCCTGATAACTGCCAAGACGGAGTGTATACCGCCAACTGGGCGCTCTGCGTCGGGAACAAGGCAATTATGTCTAACTTGCCAGGTCCGCGGCAAGCAGAACAGTCGTATGCTCAAGACGTATTGCGAACTCTTGGTAAAGAAATTGTCCAGGTACCAGGCAATCTACGCTTCAGCGGCCAAGGCGATGCACTGCCCTGCGGGCCATATCTACTGTGCGGTAGTACTTACCGCACCGATGCCGAAGTACACCCCTTTTTAGCAGAACAGACGGGATTAGAAGTAATTAGTCTACAGGCCATTCCGCAACTTGATACCACTGGAAAAGCGGTTATCAACAAAGTAACCAACTGGCCGGATAGCTTTTTCTATGACATCGACTTAGCGGTTTCGATTATCTCAGATGACTTAATCGCTTGGTGCCCGGAAGCTTTTACGCAGGAAAGCCAGGAAAAAGTCCGCGCCCTGGCGTTAGATACTATAGAAGTCACCCTTGAAGAGGCCATGCAAGGACTGGCCTGCAACCTCGTTTCAACCTCAGAAACAGTTATTATGAGTTCACATGCCCCGCTCCTTGCTGCGCAGCTTGAGAACCATGGGTACACGCTTATACACCCTGATGTAGTCGAGCTGCAAAAAGGCGGCGGCTTTATACGCTGCACCACCCTAACAATTTAGATTATTTCTGCTTAGCAAATAACGCTGAGTGAATTGCCTCATCGTCATCATGATCATATAACGCCGCAAGCCCAAACTGAGGAACCGGCTCCTTATCGCTACTATTACCTAAAAACACGATGATTGCCCTATTATTTGTACCGTGGGCATCAACTTTGTAAGCTGGAAGCTTACATTTGAAACTGGCAACGGCTTCTGCTTCTTTTTTTGTACGATTGCCCATAGCAACGGGACGCAGCTTACCATCAAGTGTCTTTACATCCTTATAGAGCTTCGGAATCGCTTCATGAGTTAGTTTTTCATGTAGACTTTCGTATTCATGCTGATCAAGTAATTTTTGCCTGAGCTTCTTCGGCACGCGGTGAAGACCAACTAAATCCACCAAGCGGTAGGTTAGATCTTCGGTTTCAACAAGGACTGCCGGCAACTTCACGGCAGGCTTACCGTTTAACCAACCAAGCGCTTCAGGATCAGTCGTATAGACGGAAGTATCGGTTTTTTCAGGACTACCACCCATATTCAAACCCTCTGTGGTCGTCTTATGAAAGGCTTTGCTTAGCGCTTCATCAACTTCAAGCTCTTGCAACAAACTATCCGTAGGCATCTCTAATCGATGCGCGATGTAATCAATCGGGAGGCCATGCTGCAGCCCAAAGCGACCGATAGTGTTTAATAACTGACTTTTATCTTCTACGGTGACGTCTGGCGAGTGCTGGCTTTCATGAAAATCTGTAATAAAGAGTTCAAGTGTTTCGTAGGGATTATCAATTTTTGTTTGTAACATAACTATAGTATATTAGCACATTGTTGCTATTATTGCAAGTCTCGTGTCTGCTCATACCTATGTAACAGCTCAGTGATAAGCTCTCTCTTGCCGGTAAGTTTTGCAGCCTCAATAATATCATTGAGACGCTGTTCATTACTTTTAATAAAGCGTGTTTCTCCCTCTACTAATCCTAAAAGATCACCAGTGAGATTCGAATCAAGCGATTGCAAATAAGCTGTTAATGCAAAGCCTCCCATTTCTTTTTTCATAGATTGGCGAGCGTAGTTTTGTTCCTGCTGGTCTTCTGGAGTGATTCCCAAATCCAGCTGCAACTGTTTTGGCTCTACAATAGCGTTGCCGTGCCCGAACGAATACGTTTCTGGAGTTTCTTCACTCATACGACCAGTATATCCTAGCGGGAATGTGTTCATAAAAGTTCTAGGTGTGGTTTCTGCGCCAACATTTCCAGCATCTGATCATAATTCACCTGGTCTTGGAGTGCGGGATTAAACGGCAGCTCCGGGATTGGATCATTCATATCGCGCGGACCGTCGGCTATGAGTTTGAGGTAGGTGTTAGCGCTTTCCTTCCAGCCAGTTACAAACATATGATTTTGTTCAGCAAAAAGTGGAGTTGCTTTAATTTTATTCGATAGCCCGGCGTAGTACACACAGTCACCGACTTCGTTATAGTCCATGATATCGCCGGAATCTTCACGGCCGTCTATGCCGAAATCGAGACTAAAAATACCCCATTCGTCATCACGAGCAAGTCGTTCACTATCCGGAACGAGTAAGGTGTAATGTCCACGGTTTGCCTTGGGCGGCATTCCGAAAGAAGACGGTTTTTCTGTGGCATGAAGTCGGGCACTAAATACGCCGGCCGGCACATCATCACCGAGGCTGTGACGCACCGAAATAATCCCCGCGGCCAAAATAGCCTTGGCGAAACAATTACCTTCTCCGGTTTCCAGGGCGTGCAAGGGGTCGTCCTTGAGGACATTATATTTAGTGACTATACCATTGGCCTCATCACGTACTCGTTCCAGCTGCTCTAAACTCAGTCCAGACATAACACTCCTTATTATGGAAGATTATAACATTTTTATGTGTATTTTGTCAATAACCGGAGAGCGGTACGGACAGTGGGTGGTTCGCAAACATATTTTTGTAGAGCCGCTGAGCCACCCCTAACAAATATAGTTTCTCACCGTCTGACACCACTAAATGATTTTCAGGAACAATCGCGGGCGTAAAATGCTCGCCTATTTTTTTTATTTGTTCGGATTGGAGTGAAAATCCGAGGCTGGAAAGCTGGTTAGAACGCGAGATACCGACATTTAATTCACTAATCGTTACCTGTTCATTGAAACGGCGCGGCTCGTCACCACGGACCGATCTGCGCAAATCAGCTACGACTTGTTGTGCAAATACTTCATCAGTTGTGCCGAGTAGTCGGAAATCGTATATTTCAGGTTCGTCATCCCGGTACATATACCGTCGCGCCGTCGCAGTCTGTACGGTTAAATCGTCCTCATTGGTACCAGCTACCGTTAGTGACAAGCGATAGAAGCTATCGTCAGTAGCGTCATCGGTCTCAGTAAGGTCATTAGGGTACGTATCAACTTTATTACCGCTTTCATCAAACAGCACAAGGCTGTCGCCCAACCGGTGCACCATGCCTGATACATGTACAGCATCTATTGCTAATTTTTGGTTTGTTTCCCTATTGATATACATAAACCCGCGTTGCAAATTTTTTACATGACGTGCAGTAACTAACCGTTGCCAATCCATATTGCCGACCATTTCATGACCAAGCGAATTATCACGCTGAAGCTTCCCGTTTTCATCGAGTTCACGCTCTTCAATTTCCGCATAGTGGTACTCACTGAGTTGCCAACGATCTTCATCGGTGCGGTGCATTAATAGTCGATTAGGTATATTTATGAACTCCTTCTGAAGGCTCGTGAACTCAATACCGGTGTTCGGGTTAAAACTTGGGCCTAATTCACCAAGTGGCTGCCCTGCAATGTTTAGAAGTAACTCATGGCTGCGGTCCTGATGGACTTGTACAACCTCCGGCTTGGCCGCTTTCGTACCGCGTTTTTTTCTAGTGTAATCGGTGGCTAACTGCTGGACTGCTCCTGTGTCATATCCCTGGATAAGCTTGTTTGATTCAACCAGTTGCATAAAAAAATCACCGGCTTGCTTGCCCGTGGCATCTGGGTGCATACCTCGGGACAGCGCCCGCATAACCCCGTTTACCGCGGTTTGCAGCAGCTCCGGATCACCGGATTCGTGCAGCGCCTTAACGGCTTCTGGCGTCAGCCCGCTAGTTTCGAATGGGTTACGAGCTTGTTCGCCCATGAGTTCGTCAAAATTTTTCGGCATAGCGACTCCTAGCTGGTAGCCATGTCATCTTGAAGCACATCCCTGAGCATGTAGTCTTCAAGAGTACTGTCTCGTCGCATATCATCAGAGGAAACAGCAGTAAAACCAATCGGATTCCGGCGCTGTGAAGTTGCATCTATCAAGTGTATCGTTTGGTACGGTTGACCTTCCCTGCTAGCACGCGATACCGTTTCGACGAACTGGTACTCATCAATCGATGCGTGAACATTGTCTATATCTGCTTCAGTTAACGGATGCATGAGGTCAAAGCCCCAGTCCTGCGCAGATGAGATAGCGCTAGCTAGTGTTGGTTTCGGCAGTTTAGCTTCACCTTCGGTAGGCGTAACATCAAGTATTGCTTGGTATGCGCCAAGGATATTGATGAGTTCACGGGGGCGAATAGGTTCACTGACCAAGCTGTTTGAAGTACCGCGTAGATAGCGCAAACAAGCTGAGGGGCTGCCCTCGAATGCCATTAGGGTACCAGCAAGGTCACCAGCGTCGTTTGGATTAGTAATAAGACCTTCACCTATAGCTTTGCGCATAGCCGGCAGTACTTTTGTCATATGACTAAGTGTGCGTTGACGGTATGTCTGGTGTTTGACAGGCACTTCTCGGGCATTATTACCTTCCGCCCAAAGCACTCTGAAATCTTTTTCAATATCAAAATCGCGAATAGCAAGCTGATCTACTACTTCGTCTACTACACTCGTCAGAGAAGCTTGGAACAGCTCTAACTCCTGTACGCGTGAACGCATTACTTCTTGAGATGGTTCTCGTTGACTCATCAAAATCTCCTTTAGAATTAAACTATTCTATATTATTTTGAGTGTTTTGTCAACTCGAGGAGTGCGGTACGGGCGGTGGCTATTTCATCCCAGGGGTGTTCTCCCGTTGCATCTTCCTGTGTTTTCTCGTGCCCCTTGCCCAGCAGCAATACCATATCGCCCGTTTTGGCGCGTTTTACAGCGAAGTTAATTGCTTCTGTACGGTCATGAATAAAAAACAGGTTTGCATCCCGCTGCATACCGGTAGCCGCAGCTCCTTGAGCAATATCCTGCATAATCTTTGTCGGGTCTTCCTGGCGATCATCCTCCTGGGTAAGGATAACTTCGTCGGCAAACTCACCAGCGATTCTCCCCTGTTCTGGTCGTTTTGCAACGTCACCACCACCCAGCGACCCAAAGACAGCAATGATTTTTCCCTTCACAACAGGCCGGACATCACTGAATAACTTTTGGAAGCTGTCGGGACTGTGCGCATAGTCAACGATTACATCAAAGTCCTGGCCTTCGTTTACCCGAGTCATGCGTCCCTCAACCGATTCCAGTGCCGCTATTCCCTGCTCTATCTGCTCTTTGCTAAAGCCCAGTGTGCGCCCAACGCCAACCGCCGCCAAGGTATTACTAACATTGAAACTACCAGGCAACGAACTGGTTATATTATATGAATCTTCACCGGCGACAGCTGTATAACTGAATCCGTTTGGCTGTAACTGAACGTCTTTCGCTATGATATCGCCGCCACTGCCGTACCTCACACTGTTTGGGACCGCTTGGGCAAATATATCCGCGTTTTCGTCTTCCTGGTTGACAATGCCGGTTTGTAACCCGCGCTTGTTTTTAGCGGTAAGCTTGAATAATTTGAGCTTCGCGTCGCGGTAACGTTCGAAAGTACCATGATAACTGAGGTGTTCGTGGGTCAGATTTGTGAGTACGGCTACGCTGTACGGAACACCCCACACCCGGTTCTGAGCCAGTGCATGACTGGTTGTTTCAAGCACCAGCCATTCAACACCTTGGCGCTTAAACCACTTCAGCCGTTTCATAAGTTCTGGCGCACTAACATTGGTCATATGGTGCAGCTGCGGGCGGATATCACCATCTACCCCATAGGCAACGGTGGTGTTAAGTCCTACTTTATACCCGGCGGTATTTAACATAGTATAGATCATGTAGCTAGTGGTTGTTTTACCATTGGTACCGGTCACACCAATAACCTTCATCCCGCGGGCCGGAAATCCATTAATGAGATTGAACAACACCGCCTCTGCAAGATGGCCGGCAGGCTCTATGCGCTTGAACAATCCGCGCGGAATAAAAAACTTCAATAATTTTCTAAAATTCATTGCCCTCAGTATACTTGGTTTGTAATGAAAATTCTTGGGATAGAAACAAGCTGTGACGAAACAGCCGCCGCAGTCGTGGAAGACGGCGAGCGGCTACTCAGTAACGAAGTATTGTCTAGCATGGATTTGCACGCCGCGTACGGTGGCGTCGTGCCGGAGATTGCCGCCAGAAGTCATATTGAAGCCATCATACCGGTCATAGACCAGGCGTTAAAGACGGCACAATGCACGTGGAAAGATATTGATGGGATTGCCGTAACCTACGGCGCAGGGCTTGGCGGTTCCCTGTTGGTCGGAGTATTAACTGCGCGGACCCTGGCCATTACTAAACAAAAGCCCCTGTACGCTATCAATCACGTCGAAGCCCATATCTACGCTAACTTCCTGATTGAAAGCCCGCTTCAGCAGTACGTTATGCGTCAAAAACAGCCGACATTTCCTATGCTTGGGCTCATTGTTAGCGGCGGGCACAGCCAGTTAGTGCTATGGCGTGACCACTTTGACTATCGCCTCTTGGGACAAACTCAAGATGATGCCATAGGTGAAGCGTTTGATAAAGTCGCCAAGATACTTGGTCTTCCCTACCCTGGTGGTCCGAATATTGGTAAAAAAGCTGCCGAAGGAGACGCTTACAAATACGACCTGCCCAAAGCAAAACTCAAGGATAAATATAACTATAGTTTCAGCGGCTTAAAAACAGCCGTTCTAAGGCTTGCTCAGAGTGAAGTCGGTGAAACACACGAATTCGCATCCCATATGCTGGCAGAACGCCTCTCTGAGGCTCAGAAGGCCGATATTGCCGCCAGCTTCCAACGAATAGCAGTTGAAACCGTGGTAGATAAGACATTCCAGGCATATGAAGAATTCCAGCCTACATCTGTAGTAATTGGCGGTGGCGTAGCCGCCAGCCCCGAACTGCGTCGACAACTGGCCGAACGGATTCCAATTCCAGTCGAGTATCAGGATGCCAAACTAATGACGGATAACGGCGCCATGGTAGCCACGCTGGGCTGTTTTCATATGAACCTCAACCAAGTCACTGCAGACCCCTATAAGCTGGATATAGCGCCAAACCTAACTATGTAACTATTGTTTTGGTGGACGCTTTGAGATAACCGCAAATAGCATTCGCTCAACGGTTAGCTCCCTATTCCGGTGGAGCTGAGAATTGTAAGCCGCCGCCTCTGGAGACAAATACCCATTACTATTTAAGCACACCCCTTGACTGCCCTGTGCTTGCTCTATGAGCTCGATTGCAGAAAAATTAGTAAGATCTTTGTCGAGATTTGGGTCATAAATACCAGAAGGTGCACATAATTCTTCACCGGTCATTTCAGCAATTATAACTAGTTCCGGTTGTCCGGCTTCATACGATTTCATTAGACTGATTATAGCAGTTTTTAGTGACTAGGTCAATATTGCTTCCCTGTTAATTCATCTGGTATACTGCTTATGAAAATAAAAACGGTATTGTTCTGAAGACCATCAGAATTGCACGTAGGAAAACGGTTGGAAGTAAGCACATAAGGTTTCACGTGAAAACCTTTGGTTCTTATTGCTAACTTTTCACATGAAAATTAACAGGGGTGGCATTTCTGTTAGCTGCTTGTTATAGTGGTGGGATGAATCAAGTTAGAAATTACCCCAAATTAGAAACAGATATACTTAACACTTTGAACTTAACTGGAAGGGGTTTCTAACACGATGAATTTACCCAAAACGTATGATCCGCACGCCTACGAATCTGATATCTACTCTCTCTGGGAAAAGAGTGGCGCATTTACGCCAAAAGATCGGGGAACAGGTGAAACCTACTCTATAGTGCTGCCACCCCCGAATGCAAACGGGAACTTACATGTCGGACACAGCCTTATGTTTGCACTTCAGGATACCGCCATCCGTTATCACCGTATGAAAGGTGATAAAACGCTATGGCTGCCCGGTTCAGATCATGCGGGGTTTGAAACACAAGACGTGTATGAAAAACACCTGAACAAGGAAGGGAAGAGCCGGTTCGATTTTAAGCGCAACGATTTATACAAGCAGATATGGGAATTTGTAGCAGAGAATAAGGGGGTGTATGAATCCCAATACCGACGTCTTGGAGCCAGCGTGGACTGGCAGAGTTATACCTACACGCTCGATCCGAAAGTCACCAAACAGGCCCACGCTACATTTAAAAAAATGTGGGATGAAGGACTCATTTACAGAGGTGAAAGGCTGGTAAATTACTGTACCTTCCATCGCACAGGCTTTGCTGATGTTGAGGTTGAATATGAGGATGCCGTGACGCCGTTGTACTACATAAAGTACGGACCTTTTGAGCTAGCTACTACCCGACCAGAAACAAAGTTCGGTGATACGGCTGTAGCTGTGCACCCAGATGATACTCGTTATCAGAAATATGTTGGCCAGCGCCTGACTATAGAGGGCGTGGAAGGCCCGTTTGAAGTCGACGTAATTGCTGATGAAATGGTAGACAGAGACTTTGGAACAGGGGTCGTAAAGATAACTCCTGCCCATGATCCGAATGACTGGGAGGTCGCGCAGCGTCATAATTTACCTGCTGTTCGCGTTATTAACCATGACGGGACTATGAACGAGAGGGCAGGGCGTTTCCGCGATATGCCCGTGCTCGAAGCACGCCAAGCGGTAGCTGATGCACTAGAAGCAAAAGGTTTACTCATTAAAATTGATAAAAAATACAAAAACCGTGTTGGTAAATGCTACCGCTGTAAAACAGTTATAGAACCGATGCTTATGAAGCAATGGTTTGTTGATATGCAACCTCTAGCGAAGCCGGCAATTAAGGCGCTCGAACAGAAACAAATTACATTTTATCCAGATAGCAAGCGAACCCAGCTGATAACCTACCTCGAAAATCTGCGCGATTGGAATATTAGTCGACAAATCATCTGGGGTATCCCAATCCCGGCGTTCCAAAACATAGATGATGAAGATGAATGGATGTATAACGACACGATAGATCAAGAGTTGATTGAAATTGACGGAAAAACATACCGCCGAGATCCAGATGTATTTGATACCTGGTTTAGCAGCAGCAGTTGGCCATATGCAACAATGAACTATCCTGATGGCGACCTATTCAAAGATTTCTACCCAAACAGCCTGATGGAAACCGGTGGCGAGATTCTCTACCCATGGGTATCAAGAATGATAATGCTCGGACTCTACGTAACAGGGGACATTCCATTTAAGGAAGTGTATATTCATGGCTACGTCATGGCCGAAGACGGCTCTAAAATGAGTAAGAGCAAGGGCAACGTTATTAACCCTATAGAAGTAATAGACGCGTACGGTTCAGATGCGCTGCGGCTTGGACTCACTACCGGCAGAGCTCCAGCTGTAAACAGAGGCTATGACCCCCGTAAGGTAGAGGATGCACGCAACTTCTGCAACAAACTGTGGAATATTGCACGCTATATAGAAGATAAGATTGGTGATGAGTACCATTTGCGTTCCAACCCAACCGTGCATACAGATGCAGATGCCTGGATGTTGCGTAAATTACAACTATCTGTGACCGATATGGCGCGTTTGTACGAAACCTATCGATTTTCTGAAGCCGCAGAATATATCTACCATTTAGTTTGGGATGATTTGGCAGACTGGTATATCGAAGCCAGCAAAGTTCAGCCTAACCCTAGCGTGCTAGCCTATGCACTTGAGACAATTCTAAAGCTCGCGCATCCATTAGTCCCATTCGTCACTGAAACTATCTGGCAAACCCTAAGATGGGAAGATGAAAACTTACTGATTACGAGTGCGTGGCCGCGAGCCTTAGAAGATTCGTACGCCGATGAAGCTGACCAGTTTGAGGCAGTAAAAGACGTGGTTAGTGAGATCCGTTTCATCCAATCCAGTCTTGGGGTGAGTAAATCAAGATTGGTATTCAGCAGCAGTCCAGTGATAGCGGCTCATGAGCATCTGATTGCATCGCTAGGGCGTCTTAACAGCGTAGAGCGCGGTGAAATTAGTGGCGGTATTAGGCTTACATCTGCAGAAGCATGGCTGGATTTAGACGATAAAACCATCCAAGCATACCGAAACAAGCTGCAAGCGCAGATAGATACCGCCCAGCAGCACATCAAAAATCTTGAAAAACGGTTGTCGAATACATCATATGTAGCAAATGCACCGAAGAGTCTCGTAGATGAGACGAAACAGCAACTAACTGATACTAAAGAAGCATTAAAAACCCTACAGCACACACAAACACAGTTCGTATGAAATTAAACAAAGTCGAAAAATTTGGTTTCAGCCTCATAGGTATCGGTCTTCTACTGAATTTTCTAGGCTTGATATGGAGACCAGCGATAATAGTTGGCATACCAATGGTCTTGATGGGTTACTTTATCTGGTATTATCTGGGCTAATTTGCTGGTTCTATAGAGGCGCGAACGCGAGCTGCAGACTCATCTGGGCGATAATCGTCGAACCAAAGTACCCGCCAGCCCATTCGTTCTGCTGCCATAAGGTTTGTTCTGGAGTCATCTATCAGCAATATTTCCTGGGGTGAGACGCCTGCTTTTTGAGCAGCAATTTCATAAATGGTGTTTTCTGGCTTAATAGCACCAACTTGAGACGAATCAATAATATGTTGGTAATCGGCTTTAGGCAGGATACCTTGTTTCAGCATAGCGTCAATAAATCCGGGCATAATATTACTTAGAAGACCAATTGCGTACTGGCCGGAAGCCCAGGTAACCAACTCGTGCATCTCCATGATGGGATCAACAGATGCCAGATAATACTGCATCCAGTCGATAGAATCGGATTTAAGTTGCTTGGCCATAATCGCATTGAACTCATCCATAGACATTTCGCCGCGGCAAACCGCATCGTTGTAGTGCCAAAATGTCGTTTCAATCGTATCTGGTGATGCGCCTGTGTCATGTGCCAGCTTGGTGAACGCCCGGTGGAAAAACCTTACCAAGCAGCCGTTGATATCAAAATAGATGAAACTGACACCGTTCTTGGTTATTTTTTTAGCTGGTTTGAGCGGTGAGCTAACGCCCATTAGCCCGTTGAGATCAGTTCCAAGTGCACCAGCAATAGACTGAATAGTAAAGATAGAAGGGGACTTAATGGCGCCACGTTCAATCTTGGCAAGCGTTGAGTAACTAAGTCCTGAACGCTGACAGAGCTCTTGCTGAGTCAGTCCGGCTGCCTTTCGGGCAGCCTGCAAGGCCGCTCCGAGTGCTTTCTCGGAACTCGTCTGTGCTTCAGCACCACCTGAGGCCTTCTTTGGCCTGGCTCCCACCTGTGTCATCCCGTTAGAAACCCTTCCAACTGTTATCTGACTGAATATGATTCATTTACCACCCTTTTTCCCGCAATTTCTAACGGGATCATATAACAGTATAGTACTAGTTATGGTCAGTCTAAGCAATAGAAACTAGCCGTTTAGTACTAACTAGAAAGCATACTAAGACCGACTGCTAAGCCGATCCATACAAATCCGCCAGCAATAGCAGCCACAATGAGAGCAGACTGGGTATTACCACCAGTGTTTTTATACATCATGTTGTATACATATGCAGCTACGCCGAGCCCGGCGAATAAGCCGATTAATCCTGTGGAAAACATATGTTAAGTATAGCGTGGTGGATACGATTTCGCTACTGGCTTATTCGCAAACGGTCCGCAAGTCGAGCGAGCTCATCATGGTCCGGTTCAACCGACATATCCTGCTGAACACGCAGCTCCGAAACATCAGAGAAGGGAATAAGTTGAACATGCGCGTGAGGTACATCTATACCAACAACTCGTGAGTGAATATACGGCACCTGCAGTACATGCCTCATATGGAGCGCAACTAGCTTAGTGGTTGCCATTACCGCCTGATAATCTGCATCTGATAAATCCCAAACGAACTCAATCTGAGATTTTGGTATAACGAGCGTGTGACCAGGCTGAAGAGGGTGAATGTCGAGGAAGGCCAGTGTCAATGCATCTTCGTAGATTTTATGACTTGGGATTTCGCCTTTGATAATTTTAGTAAAAATCGTATCGCTCATACATCCAGTGTAGCAGGCGCGTTGTAATAGTTATCTTCAACTTCGGGTCATAATTTGCCATACTGGTAGGAATGGATATGGCGAACCCCGAGGTAGCGGTCGCGCCGCAACACACACTACAATTCGCCCCGGAACGGCGGCTTCTACCTAAGATCGCAAAAAGTGCAGCACTTCTTGGCATCGGCGTTGGGTCGGCGCTACTGTCAGCAGAGCATATCGGCACAGAAACAACCATAGGTGGTCACCGAGCGGTAACCACTGTCTCGTACGATAGTTTGGCGACATTTGACGTGGGTATGCCAGGCGCCATAGCCTTCCCTCAAAAAAATATGTTCGGGGTAGGGGCACATATAACCATCAAAGAAATGCCAGCTGATGTATCACTGGGTTCTGACCCATCTGAACTCAGCCCTGAAGAACTCCAATCCTATGCCCGTATGCTCACCACCATAGAAGACGATCTACAGAACACTGCGAAAGAGACAGGGAAGCAAGCAGCGCGCAATGGACTCATAGCTATGGCTGGTACCGTTGCCCTGTATACATTTGTGGGTCGTGATGCGCGAAGGCAAGTGTATGAAACCCGCGTAATGCCGGCAGTGAGAAAACTAGCTCCCGCCGCTGCCGTCGTTAGCTTGCTGGGAATACAGATGCCAACTGCTTCACATGAAATACAGCTACCTGATGGGTTCATACCTGTGAGTGAACTATTTGAGAATACGCCGCTCGAAGGAGCGCTCGTGAAAGGGAGGTGGATGCAGCTGGCCGTCAATACAGCCGGTGTAGAAGTACTCGACTACATCAACAGTAACGATCAATTTTATAAGCAAGCCGCCGTCAATATGCAGGCAGCTCTTGAGGATCATCCGACATTCCAGCCGACAAACAGATCAGTAACGGGCTTATTTATAACGGATTATCACTGTAATACGGGGATGAGTAGAGTCATCGAAACCGTAGCAGAACAACAGTCCATAGACTTTGCATTGGATGGTGGGGATGTAACCGCAAGTGGTACGGAATATGAAGAGTTGTGTATTGGGCCGCTAGGAAAAGCGCTTGAGGGAATCGATAAAGCGACCAGCCTAGGTAACCATGATGACCTAGCAGTGACAGGACCGCAGATGAGCCGCGCAGGATTCTCCGTGCTCACCGGCCAGCCTACCACCCTACAAGGAATAACGATACTCGGTGATAGCGATCCACGTCGTAGTCAGTTTGGAGTAAATATCCGTCAAGTTGGCGAAGAATCTGTTGTAGATATTGGCGAACGTCTGGCACATGAAGCTTGCGCACAACCAGAGCCGGTTGATTTCCTTTTAGTTCACGATCACGATGCTGCCTACACCGCACTACAACGCGGATGCGCCAAGGTAGCATTGTCTGGGCATATGCATAAACACCAAGTTGAAGACATTACTTCGTCTACTAATACTGCAGGTCTGCTAATAGTCGGCGCTAGCTCCGGTGGAGCAGGTGGTGATATGCCAACGTTTGGTCCGCTTTACGACGATGCATCTATGGTGCTACTGAGCGTCCATAAACAAACGCACGACCTGCTTGGATATCAGATTCTCACTGTTCATCCAGATGCTTCGGTGACGGTTGGACGGCGAAACCACTACCTGCCGTCTCTACTGAACGCACATAACAGTGACTAACTGATACAATACCCTCATGCATTGGTGGCAAAACGCTCTCTATTGGATAAGCCGGATAACCCTAAGGGTATCCGTGCTGCTGGCAATTACAGCTGCAGTACTCGTTGCACTCATAGGCTCACCTTCGACCACCCAATCGTTTGTTGAAAATAGCGGCGCATATGATTCGATAATCAACCGCATACTCGATGAATCCGCCAAGCTGGACGACTCGGAAAATACCGTACCCGTGAACGACCCCAAGATTCGGAAGCTCGCCAATGATACGTTTCCTCCGGAACGTTTAAAAGAATTATTCAAGGATATTTCAGATGGAACGTATAGGTGGCTGAATGGGGAAGTCCCCAAACCGGATTATGTTCTGAACCTGGCAGATGAAAAGCGAGAAATTGCGAAAGGGGTCAGCCAGTACGCAAAGCAGCGTGTCCAAGGCCTGCCAATGTGCTCCTCGCTGCCTACTACAACAGATCCGTTTGAACTTGACTGCCAACCCCCCGGTATCAATCTGGATGCTGAAGCACAGAAGATAGAGCGAGAACTGCTTGCAAGTGATGGTTTTCTGCCTGATACCACTATTACATTTGATGATATCGGGGATGTGCAACAACAAGATTTGGATAGAATCTCAGATAGCTTTCAAAGGCTACAAACACTCCCTCTAACCATGGCAGTTTTGGCAGTTATCTCATCAATTGCTATAGTATTTTTGGCAAAATCAAAGCGTATTGGTCTAGACCGAGTTGCAAAATCGCTCCTTTCAACAGGGTTGTTTTTAGCAATATCGGCTCTTGTATTCGGTAAACTTCTTCCGGCCCTATCACCTAACCTCAAAGCCCAGTTCAAAGATGGCTCCTTTGCCAACATACTCAATAACATTGTCTTTCAGGCAATTGATTTAGCGGTACAGCGAACGCTCATTTATAGTGGCGCTGTAATACTCATTGCGATTTTATTATTCATTGTGCTCAGACTGACACGAAACAGACAGAATATTATCAGACCGCAGGTGAACCCAAAGTAACTGGCGGAAGAGGAGGGATTCGAACCCTCGAAGCACGTTGCCGTACTTACACGATTTCGAGTCGTGCGCCTTCAACCGGGCTCGGCCACTCTTCCATGCAATACATAGTAGCAGCAGACCAAACCGAGTTCAGCACAAAGTACTGAACCATCAAAAGCCAATAATTATAACTTCCGTTATTTCCCAGCGATGGCTGGCGCAGTAAAACACCACAGTTCTTGCGTTTCGCTATCTCGCACGTAATAACGCGGAATAAATTTTTTGTGTACCATAACCCGAAGTCTCCCTTCAATTAGCACGATACCCTATATTTTTTATAAGTTCTATAATCAATCTAACACTATTATGGTTATTAATGGTGACTGAGACACAAAACCAACAGTTTTACGCTGCCTCTGGCACTATACTCAGCCATATGCTACAATCACCCCTGTTTCTGGCAGTCTAACTGCCCTGAATCAGTTTTTTTAAACCAAGGAGTCGGCTTTGCGGGCTCGGCTGTTTAAAAAAACTAGAAAGGAGGAGGGAGAGCTACAAGATGAGACTCTGCGTGCTTGGCGCGTCAGAGCGAGTCAAAAGCCTCACTCTGACGCGCACCCGTAGCTCAGCTGGATAGAGCGTCTGTTTGCGGTACAGAAGGTCGTAGGTTCAAATCCTGCCGGGTGTACCAGAGTGAAATTATAGATAGAGATTGAAGCCCTATTCAATCTCTTTTTTGTTGGTCAGAGATTAACACTTTGAAATGAGTTTGAATCCTGCCTGGTGTCTGAGTGCATGAGGGTCATGGCTGAACTGCTACTATAGAACTATGCGAAAAAGCGTCGTTTTAATAGGTACCTTCCGAAAGGAACAAGAGAAGCTTAGGCGGCTATACGAAAGCTTGTCTGTTGATTTTGATATTCTTTGCCCTAAGAGCATAGATTTTACTGAGCCAAAAGCAGACTTTGTGAGAGCACAGCACGAGCTAGATGATGATATTGTCACCATTGAAGAACGGCTGCTTGCTGCAATGCGTGACGCAGATTTCGTGTGGCTGTTTGCTCCTTCTGGTTACGTCGGCTTAAGTGCGGCTTTTGAAATCGGCAATGCTCACTCCCTTGGCATACCCGTTTATACAGATGAAAAGCCTGTTGACCCTTTGATAGAAAAAATGATTACAGAAGTTGTTAAAAGCCCCACTGATGTACAGGAAAGAGTTCACAAACCAGGACACGGAATAAATGGTCTGCAAAGCTACTATGCAAGAATATCTAAACGTAGGGGCTGGGCAGAAGAATCCGCAAGAGACACAATGTTGCTTCTTACAGAGGAGATTGGTGAGTTAGCACGTGCAATTCGTAAAAACGAAGGGCTTAATCGTGATGAAGGCTATGAAAACGTTTCTGTATTAGACGAGCTTGCAGATGTGCAACTATACCTCGTGCATTTAGCCAATAGGTTGAATGTTAATCTTGCTGATGCAGTTACCCAAAAAGAAACAAAGAATGATATAAGGCATAAAGCTAAAAAATAATTTCAGGCAACTACCAAGCTGTTTATAGCAGTTTGAACTTCCTTTATTACCGTGTACCAGAGTGAAATTACAGATAGAGATTGAAGTCAGTTTCAATCTCTTTTTTGTTAGCTGTTTTTTATCATCTTGAAACGAGTTTGAATCTTGTTTGGTGTTTTGTTCGCATTTGATTGGATGCTTAGTGCTAAACTGTGAGTATGTTCAGGAAATCAAGAGAAGGTCTAAATGTGGTTCAAGAAGTCGGTAGAGACCCTCTTAGAGTTCCTATTGATACTCCACCCGACCAAGTTATAGAAGTTGCGAGAAAATTGAGTGCTGCTAGACAGCTACTAGAGACCGTACTGCCACAAGCTGAAAAGCCTTTTATGCGACAAGCCCAGGTAGAAACTACATACATTCTAGAAGGCGACATTCAAGAGCCAAAATAGTTCTAACTTCGTATATAATGCTGTACCAAATGTATTCAAAAGCTGTCGAAAGATGGCTTTTTATTTTGTCGTGCTACTATTGAATAAATGATTGAATACATAACATCTCTTTTCCAGGGGCGGTTGTCACGCATACAATTCCTTCTAACGTCGATATATTTTTCGCTCATCCTAGCGGCAATCGTGTTAGTCGTAGTGGCTCCGGCAATTGTTCTAGGAACATACCTCGAAAAATATGGTACCGATTCAGTCCTGTATCAACTGGTGGTAGTCGGGGCTGGACTTTTGCTGTTAGGGATGTTTCAGCTCATCGCGGTAATTATAGAAACCAGCACAATTGTGCGCAGGCTTCACGACCTAAACCAGCCATGGTGGCTCATTATTTTTGCGGTTGTACCTATTATTAACTTCTTGGCCGCTGTGTACTTACTGGTCGCACCAGGAACGAAGGGCGCGAATGATTACGGTAATAGACTCAAAAGTAACTCGTTCCGTACATTGCTCAAACTTCCAAAAAAGAAATAACTACTAGAATCGCAAACGCTTCATGAGACGGTCTACGGGGTCATGTTTATTCTCTTCGTGTGGGAGATAGTTAGCTAAAGCATTAAATATAGGCTCTTCCATATCTGGTGGATAGTAAATACTTAGTGGTGGCATAAATCTACGGAGAGGTAGGAGTTGAATTGAGCTAACACCACCCTCATTAACCACAGAGAACACTTTTATATCTTCATATGGATACAGTTTTCCCGCTACCTGGACGCCACTCTCCGTAATCCTATATGTGAGAGTTCGTGGCTTTTTGGCGCCACTGATTCCGAACATGCCAGCAGCTAGCAGAACCACGACGACGCTTATCCAGTCACGCGTTACAAGATACAGCAACCCGCCTAGTAATACCGAAGCTAAGACTAGAACCGCGTACCATTCTATGGATTTATGATGATCTATATATTCTGAAGCACTCCACTCGGCTAAAGTAGCTTGTTCATATATCGCTTCTGGTTGTGCTGGGCTTTGTGTAGGAGGCACTGGAGTAGGGGATGGTTGCGGGTTAGCAGGTTCTGCACTGTAGCGAAACTTCTGTTCGGTTTCGCCAGATGGTTCAGTTGTCTGTCCCGGTGTGATTGTTTCCCCTGGTTGCATACCTAGTAGTAGACTTTCTGCCGGCTTGAATCGCGGCGGCTTAGTTGTTCGCGTAACGTTCTACGTAGTGTCTGATGACCAGCGCTGGTTTTAAGATAATTCTCTCGCCTTCGTGCATCAGTCTCATTCCGATGCGCCTCGTAGTATTCAAATACCCACGGTTTACCATGGGCTATTGAACGATTCAAGCCATTGTTGTGTTCTGTTAATCTTTTGCGTAAATCGTTAGTAAAACCGACATACCAATTATTGCTCATCTCAGATCGAAGGAGATATACATAACAGAACATTGCAGAGAGCTCACTACTGGACATAAGCATATTGTACCAAGTTGACTACAAAACCCCTACGATGCATAAGTAACGAAATTAAAAAACTCACTGGAGTGAGTTTTTCTTCTTGGCGGAGAGAGTGGGATTCGAACCCACGGTACCCTTGCGGGCACGCTTGTTTTCAAGACAAGTACCTTCAACCACTCGGTCATCTCTCCAATAGCGTAAAATTATATCATAAAAAATCAACGGTATACTAAACCGTTTAATGTTACTATTTACCTATGAGACCGACTCAACGAAAAGGGGATATAGCCGTAACACAAGCTATTGCTACATTTACTAAAATGGGTTTCGATATTTCGCTACCCCTTACGGAATCTGCAGCCTATGATCTTATCGTTGATGACTCATTGGGTTTATGGCGGGTGCAGGTTAAGTATTTTGGAGGCAAAGAAGTAGACCTACGGAAAATTCATTCAAATTCAAAAGGGTATGTTATCAAGAAGTCAGCTATCAACGAGTATGACTGGTTATATATTTATAAGCCGAAAGACGAAGAATTTCTCATAAAAATGTGTTTGGCTAATCGTAGATCAGTAATACCGAAAGAAATACATAGAATAAATATGGACTAGCATCGGCAGAGAGGGCTAATACTTCAAGCCAAAACTGTTTTATCTTAGAAAATTGGCAATTTTGACTTCAGTATAAATATCATTCGATTATCGAACCTTGTGTTCAAAATTCTCTAGGAAAGAAGGGCCATACTACCCATGACCACTCCTTTCCTGGCGGAGAGAGAGGGATTCGAACCCTCGCGGGGACTTGCGCCCCCCTACAGCTTTAGCAAAGCCGCCCCTTCAGCCACTTGGGTACCTCTCCAAGGTAAAGCGTAGGTGGGTATACTATCTGTCGGTAAACATATTATCGACAAAAAGGCATACCCACACCGATCACTTTTATCAAAACTACAGTCAGCGTATCGCTAATTGCAATCCTGAAACAGCTGTAAATTGTAACAGGGGTGATTATATCAGCTTTTATCTTTGGTACAAATCAGAGTTTTTGAGAACAAACCAATGCATTCACTTCTTTCGCTCCTGTAGATTTCAACAGAGCGGCAATGGTTTCGACGGTTGCGCCCGTTGTTATGACATCGTCAATAATTAGTACTTTTTTGCCGATAATATCCTGGGGGCGGGTGACAAAAAAACTGTTCGATAACTGTTCAAAACGTGCCTTTCTGCTTGATCCAACCTGACGTGATTGAGAAAACCGAACCATCGGTCGCTTCCTAATCAAGTTTTTTTGGAAAGCTACATCCTTGGCTATCAGCAAAGTGTGATCGTAGCCTCGCTGTCTTACCCTTGATGTTGCGGTTGGCACAGACACCACAATCATATCACTGACTAGTGGCAGCGCATCAACTAGCATCATACTCAGCTGTTTATGCGCCGATAGTACTCGCTCATATTTGTAGGCATGGATTACTTCTTTAATAAGCCCTTCATATACAGTTGCAACCCAGACATGTCCGAGCTTGGTGTATTTACGGCAGCTTCCACAGACTTCAAAGTTATTGGTGGCAGCCTGGCAGCGATAGCACCGGCTAGGAACAAGAGGCAGGGTATTCAAGCACATTGTGCAGAGTACGCCTTCCTCACTCGAGCACCCCATACACTCTAGCGGTGCCACTATCGATAAGATCCTATCGAGTAATTGCATTGGTATATATTATAATTGTTGCCTCATTTAACCATGAGTGGAGTGCATGTTGTGATTATTGTGTTGTAATAAAACGACCTAGCTGTTGCACCTCTGGATATACACGGATATACTAGATTTAACAAAAAGCCAAAAATACTTAGTTTTTAACGTCTTTTGACGCGGAGGGTAACAACAATGGCACGTAAAGGCCGTGACGACGATTTATTGATGGAAGATGAGCTGACAGCAGCGTTTCTAGGTGAGGAAGAATTCGACGTGCCGACAGACCAAGGGCAACAACAACCAGCTATGCCACAGAGTGCGCCAATTACTGAAGATGACTGGACTGAAGATGAAGCAGTCCCAGGACAGCTCGCCGTAGACGTATACGAAACCAAAGAACGACTTGTCGTAAAGGGCAGGGTAGCCGGTGTTAACAAGGCGGATCTAGATGTAAGTATTGCCGACAATACGCTTAGTATCCGTGGTACATTGAGCGCTGGTAACGATGAGAATGTAGAGAATTACTTTGTTCAGGAATGTTACTGGGGTGAATTTAGCCGCAGTATTGCCTTACCAGTTCCCGTTAAAGAAGAAGAGATTGAAGCTGTTCTTAAAGACGGTGTGCTGACTATTTCTTTCACTAAGGTCAAACAAGACACGGTAAAGAAAATCCAAGTCCTCTAAGGCCCTAGTCTTAGTAATTAAAAACTCCTCGCTACCGAGGAGTTTTTAATATAAAACAAAAGGCTCCCTGGAAAGGGAGTCTTTTTGAATCTTCTAGCTAGTGTTAGACAGAGGAATCAGTAACGTTCTTTAGTACGAACTGAACTACAATCTGAGCAAGTGCCACAATGACTAAACCGATGATGGCGTAGAGTATCGTGTTTTTGGCTGCGGAGATATTGCTACCTTCACCACCGGAGGTAATGTACTTAAGTCCACCGATGATAATCATGATGACAGAGATGATTCCAACAACCCATGAAAAGGTGTTAATGACTAAACGCACAATATTGTTTACCTGCGTGCCAGCCTCGTCAGCTGTGGCATCGCCAGTTTTATCTGCACCTTCAGTTAAACAGCCCTGAATTCCTTCACAGTCTACGAGATCCTGGGCGGCAACAGTCGCTGGTACGGCCATTGGTAGGAAGAACATAGAACTGAGCAACAAGCTGGTGAGCGTTGATTTAATTCGTTTTAACATTGAAAACCTTTCTTATTGATTTATAGGTGTTATATCACAGATAGAACTCTGATGACAACTCTTAGCTATCCGCTATGAAGTCTGACTGTCCACGCTACCAAGAACGAATAGAACAATAATCTGAGCTAAGGCAACCACTACTAAACCGATGATGGCATAGAGTATCGTGTTCTTGGCACTATTAATATTGCTGCTTTCACCAGTCGAAGTAATGTACTTAAGTCCACCGATGATAATCATGATGACAGAGATAATTCCAACTATCCAGCTAAACACATTTATGACTAGTTTGACGACTTTCCGAACCGTACCGTCCGCACTTGCGTCACATTCGGTTTTATTAGGGTCATTGTCAACGTAACCGACACCTTTACATATTTCATCGGCTTGCGCATTTACTGGCACGCTTGCCATTGCGATAACTCCAAAAGCAAGCAGCATAGCTATTAGGCTCGCGTTCAATGATGTTGATAAAAACTGTTTTATTTTTTGCATATAGATATCCTTTTAATTGCTTACTTAATATTATACAACACAAATCTGACAAATAATTGGGCAACAGCGGCTATTGCCAGTCCTATGACTGCGTACAAAATGGTGTTTTTGGCATTATTTATGTTTTGTTGGTCGCCCGACGATATAACATATTTGAATCCACCGATGATGATTACTATCACGCCAGCAATAGCAATAATGTATGAGAACAGGTTAACGAGTCGCGTGGCTATACCGCCTGGGCCGAACAGGGAATTATCATCTATGGTTTCGTTTTCATCGGGACACAAAGGGGACTTTATCTGCTTACCGTTCTCGTCAGTGGTGGTAATGTCGCATGCAGGATCAAGCACTTCTGCCGCAGCAGGTACAGTCGCAAACTGAAACACGCAAAATAATGCCATAAATGTCGCCATTAGCGCTAACCGAATCATTTGGCTGTCTCCACTATGAACGAAACAATGGTAAATGCGCTGGCTGCGAGCACAAGACCTATGACCGCGTACAAAATAGTATTTTTTGCTTTGGCTGTTTCTTGCGGATTACCCTGTGATGCAATGTACTTAAAGCCGCCGACCATTATCATCACGACTGCAATCACTCCAATTATTCCAAAGATGAGTTGCATAGCGTCAGCTAGAGGTAAGCCTTTGGTTGGGTCGGGTGCGTCTGGAATGGATGGGAAATCGTCTTTTGTAAACTGCGCTAAAAATTTCATGTAAGAGTGTTTCCTATTAGATTAACGACGACGGTTGAGACCAGAACAAGCACAAGTCCGACGAGCGCATTCATAACAGTGTTTCGAGCGTTCTTGATTTTATCTGGCTCACCCTGGCTCACCATAAACTGAATAGCCCCGAATATAACGTACCCTACAGCAATGAGACCTGCAAAAAATATCAGTATATCGAATACGGCTAACAATATTGCAATCACCGACGCTTGACCATCGCCACTCAAATCTATGACAGGTGAGCATTTACCCGCAACATCTTCCGATGGCAAATACTTATACCATGTTGGGATACCATATATTCTATCTGGTAAGCTGCCGCCGAGATCCTGACAGGTGGCTGCAAATCGAGTAAGAGTCTGTAGCATTAGAACACACCTCCAGGGACCAAGTATTCAAGTATAGCGAATATAAACACGTAGACAACAAGTGCTATGACAGCGTTTGTGACCCGTTGTTTCGCCGCTGCCGTTGCCTGTGGATTATCCCGTGAAGCGCTGTACTGAATACCGCCCACCACTATCATTATCGCAACGACTATACCTACAACTACGGATAAGAGATTGATGAAGTCACGCAGATATCCGATTATCTTGCAGTCATTAATATCCTTGCAGTCGCCGTCTAGACTGCCAGTACTTTGAACAGTTTCGTTCGATCCTCCTGTTGATTGTTGTTGTGATGGGTGGGTACCTGCTTCAACTTGTTGTCGACATGCATCGAAGCCTTGGGACTGGGAGTCATTCGTGGGCGTTCCACATATTTCCTCAATTTCGTCGGAGATACCATCATTATCGCTATCACCTGAAGTAGTACTGCGCCTACACTCTTCATAAGCCTCAGCTTGCCGAATAGGCGTCCCAGCACTTGGGGCTTCTCCACACTCGTCTTCAATAGCATTTCGCGAACATGCTTCCATTGCATCCGCTGAACCCGCACCCTGGCATTGTGGTGGTGTTTGTGCACTTACTTTTGGTGCAGAAAATACCAAAAAAGTAGCTGCTAGTAGGACTAGTTGAGTCAAGCCGAGAAATAATGTTTGTTTTTTAGTCATATATATAAAGGTATATCATATTATAGGTATTAAATGTATGTTTGACCAGCGTTAGCAGTTTCTTCACTAGTAATGTTAGAATAATTTTATGGGTTTCAAAATAAATAAAGCAGGGATCTCCCTGTGGTTTCTTACATTCACGCTTTTTGTGAGTCTTTTTTCTGCCATCCCATTACCTGAACAATCCAGAACAGTATATGCTGATGAAAACCTCGATGATTTGTGCGTGATTCAAACCAATGATCTTGGTAGCAATGACAATCACGAAACTGACGGTATCTTCCGAATTAAAATTATCAACCGAGCAGTATTTGAAATTACCTATATTGGTGCGGGTGACTGTGCCAGTCCAACAGGGGCAAATCAGCAGTATATAATCGACGATATTAAATTTCAGGATGCTATAGGCGGAAAATATTATGACCGCAACACCGGCGATAACACCTTCAACTACGCGCGCGGGGACAGCAATGGAGATGATAATGATGAATCCGTATTAGATGAATTCAGTGGTGATCTTGGAAGTAAGGTGGGGGACGCATTCGGCGGAAATGATAAAGCCGTGTCCGCTAGCGACCTACAAGGACTTTTGGCAAATATAGAGCTGGTTATGGGTATCGAAGAGGATGAGGTTGAACAGGTAACCTGTACGTCGCAGAATGGAAACTTTGTTTTCCATAACAAAAACAATGATGACAAGGGACCGATTTGGGAATGTTTTGATAGTATTAGCGCCGGTCTAAAAGGCGTTAAGGTCTACAAAGATCTACAGCAGGGTAGTCTTAGTAATTTTAATATTACCTATAACGTTACTGACGACGGTGCCATCCAGCACGTTTCTACGAGCGAACAAGACACACGAACATTCGTATGGTGCGAAAGCCGAAACCAGTTCCGCAGCGAGGATTGTACCGGCGACTTATATATACAGGCTACGCAGGCCCAAATAGATGCCCTTGGCACTAACACTGGGACGTTTGATATTAAAAAGGATGGCTCAAACCAGACGGTCGAAGTAACAGTCGCAGGCGCCGATTCGGAATCTGCCGAGGCAACAGCTGCGGCAATTACTGGTAGTAGTAATGCGGTCGGGGAGGGTGAGCAACAGTCGTGCGAAACAAGTGACCTATCGTGGTTGCTTTGTCCATTTCTACGTTTTGCGGACAGTACATTTGTATTCTTAGACAATAAAATATCCGACCTCCTTAACACCCCGGATGCTTACATTGCAAATGATGGCATAGCAGGCACTTGGGGTCGCTTGCGTAACCTTGCGTATATTATTCTCATCCCAGTCATGCTTATCATGGTTATCAGCACAGCTCTTGGTTTTGAGTTTGTAAGCGCCTACACAGTTAAGAAAGCGTTTCCTCGTTTATTTTTAGCGACCATTTTTATAGCATTTTCTTATCAGATATGTCAGTTCCTTATAATTTTCACTAACATGCTTGGACAGGGTATGTATGGTCTGTTAACAGGGCTTGTTTCAGGAGGGAATGATATTACGCTGGCTAGTATCTTTAATCCTGGTGGCGCCCAGGATGGTGTATCTATATTCCTTGGTACCCTCGGTATTGCCGGGATAGCTACTATTGTTAGTCTGGGTGTGTTGTTTAGCTATGCACTAACCGCAGTACTCATAATTATGATTGGGTACTTCTTGCTTGCGCTTCGGCAAATGATTATCGTCCTGCTTGTTCTTATAGCGCCTCTCGCAATACTTGCCTGGATATTCCCGAATAATGATAAGTTGTGGAAATTATGGTGGGGCTCATTCTGGAAATTACTCCTGATGTATCCGCTTATTATGATGCTGCTTGCCGCCGGTCGTATTTTTGCGTACACCGTCGACCAAGTACCTGGTAATGGACTCATGGAAGTAGGGCTTATTCTCTTAGGTTTTGTTGCCCCGTATCTATTCATCCCCGCCACCTTCAAGTTTGCCGGTGGTGCATTTGGAACGATAACCGGCATGGTTAACGACCGCGGCCGTGGCCTATTCGACCGTAACAAAAAATACCGTGGTCAAAAAATGGGCCAAAACTTTCAAAACACCAAAGAGGGTCGACGCTTCAGTGAAAACAATCCGATGTCACGCCGCTTTAACCGTGTTACTGGAGGACTTGCAACGGGACGTAAAGGTGCCTTTGGCCTAGGCGAACGTGGCAAAACCCAGCAAAGCTTAAGACGCCAGGCTCAAGAAGAACAGGCCATGAAAGAAAACCCGTTATTGCAGAAGTTTGTGCAAACAGATGATGATGGATCAGCAATGTTAGGTCTCAGCGGTGGCACTAACCAGGGACTGCGTGAAGCATCTACTCAGCTACAAAACCACTGGTTAAAGCGTGATATGGAGAGTTTTAGGGAAAGAACAGGTCGCGACATGAACGAGACCGAGCTACTCAATGCTAGAGGTGCGGTTGCTAACCGTGCCGCCCGAGCTGAGTCTGCCGCTAAATCGGTGGGTGTTAATAGGGCAAATGCCGGTGCAGCATTAGTTGGTGTCGCTCAGAACAAGGCACGTGCTCTTGAAGGTGAAGGCGCTATTGAGCTCGTACAAGAAGGTGCAAGGCGTATGGCCGGTGGCAATGATCAGCTCAAATCAGCTACAGAACAAGGCTTCATGTACCATGCCCGCGGCAATGGACGTCAGGATCTAGGCGGTGCTAGCTTTGAAGAAGCATGGGGCAAACAGAGTATTGGTGCAGTCGTAAGCGGGGATACACGCTCAATGGATACATTTGCAGCCCAAATACACGAAGATTTCAATAGTGGTGACGTTACCCGCATGGCCTCGGCGGCGGTAAAAATGGCCGAGTTGCAAGGTGCATTACCTGGTGCAACCCAAGGGAATGCTGATCGAATTAATAATTTACTTGAGCGAACAGCTGGATACGATCCGGGTCGAGATGTTGGACTTGAAGATCAATTAGCTGAGCAGATTAATGCACATGTCGGAGCATCTGGCGCTACCCAGGGTACTGGTGTAACCGGAGAAGATATCTATAAGTCTGCTCGTAAGTACAGTAAAGATACGACAGAAGCAGAACGCATGCGCTATCAACAAGAAGAAATGGCGCGGCGTATCGCAGGCCAGAACCAGCCATAATTTAATTCTTAATTAAAACGTATATTGACTTTGCGTAAAATTTATGCTATTATTTACATATGTCAGAAACACTAAAATTTTCTCCTGAAACAAACCAACCGTATGACCCGTGGCAAGAGTTGGGGGATGGGGAATTTGGCCCGGTTGCACCTCCACCTGAAAGCGATGACCTAAAAGACCTGAGGGAGCTAGGGCAAAAAACTGAACGGCAACGACAGAAAGTCGAATTTTACGAAGCTATGGGATCGTTAACCACTGCTGTTATTAACGGTGAATCCATAGATGAAATCCAACAAAATCGTCCACAAGCTCAAAATGCTTTCCAGAGATTGTATGAAAAACGTACCGATCGCAAAATGCTTAAGCTAACGCGCGCACGTCTTAAACGGGATGCATCACATAAAGGCGGATTGGACCAGACGTACGGCATTACTCCAGCCTTAAGACAGCAAAAAAAACTTGGAGAAGTAACTAAGAAATATAAGAGTGGGGAATTAACCTTGCAGCAAATGGAAGTGGAGAAATTAAAAGTCCGAGCTACTCGGCGTAAATCGGCCGTGAGGGGTTTTGGACAGAGACGTAACGCGAGAGAAGCTACCGCGCGAGTTGTGTCTGCGCACATGCATGCAGACAGTGGCATGAGAGGCAGGCTACGCGCACGGAAACTAAACAGGCTTGAATCAAGATTGGCACAAGCCCAAGAAGATATACGGCAAAAACGCTCTCAGGAAACGCATGAATCCAGCGCTGAAGATAGCGAAGATTAAGTAATATATAAATCATAATCTTATGCTTTGATATTTACTTCTTAGACCTCTATACTCATAAGCAAGATGGCTGAGTATAAAGTAATCCAAGATATTGAAGCTGAAGATAAGTTGCTGGGTCCGCTGACTCTGCGGCAGTTTATTTACGCCTCAATTGTTGTCGCTCATCTGGGACTGATCTATGTACTAGCTCAGTCGGCCCCGATTCTTATTCCTTTGTTCGTGCCATCCATGATATTTTTTGGTGCTTTAGCCGCTCCGCTCGGAGGGGCACAATCGTCAGAAGTCTGGCTGCTGGCTAAAATTCGCTTTTTTATAAAACCGCGCAATAGGGTCTGGAGCCAGGACGGACTGCAAGAACTCGTGACCATTACAGTACCCAAGAAAGTTGAAAAACATTTAACCGACAACTTAAGTCGGGTAGAAGTAAAAAGCCGGCTAACAGCACTTGCCAATACGCTTGATAGCCGCGGATGGGCTATTAAGCATGCCTATTCGCCGCCAATGTACGGAGCAAGCCAAGCATCTGATGACAGGCTGCTTGATACACAGAATGCGTTTGAGATTGAGGCGGTTGACCAGACGGTTGATGTAATGGATGAAAGCCACAGTGACGTTGCGCGCCAGTTTCAAGACCTTATCCAGCAGTCAACTACCGCACACCGCGAAGCAGTATTGCAAACGGTTCAGAATCCGCAGAGTACTTCAAACCAGCCAGCTGATTACTGGTTTATGAGTGGTCAAACGGGGGGACAGCAGACCAATTATCAGCAAAAAACAATCATTCCTGGCACCGATGATGATGCTACTTCATCAAATGCCGATGACAGTGGCCGCGACGAACAAGCCTTCTTGGAAAAACGACATAAAGAAGAAGCCCAACCTGACCCCGGCTATTCACACCTTAAAACCCTCCAGCCTATTGATAAACAAGCAAAATCCAAGTCTACGCAGAAACACCACAAAACCGAGCCAAAACAAACGCCGGCGGTTACTAAGAACCCTGATATAATGAGGCTTGCATCAAATGATGATCTGAACGTCTCTACAATTGCCCGCGAAGCTAACCGAGCAGTACAGGGTGACGACGGAGAGGTGGTCATATCTCTGCACTAACTATTGATACTTGGGTGGTATGTAATTAATGAATCCAAACACGCAACAGAATAACCAAAATCAGCCGGGCTCACAGGACCCCAACTATAGCTATGGCAACTACGGGCCACAGCCGGCTGTTGGTGGCACCAGCTCTGCTATGCCACCGCAACTACAAGTTGGCGGACCAGGTGTTAGTCAACAACCAGCTCATCCAAGTGAAGCACCGAAAATCAACCCGAACAGTACACAGAACACACTCCAGATTGCAGAAATTCGCGATGGAATAGTGATAATGAACGATGGCAGTTTCCGCTCAGTCATCATGTGCCGATCAATTAACTTTGATCTTATGAGCCCCCAGGAACGTGAAGCGGTAGAATATAGCTACCAAGGATTTTTGAACTCACTCTATTTCCCGGTACAAATAACTGTTCGATCGCAGCGCATAGACCTGCGTCCGTATATTGACCGATTAGACAAGATCCGTTCCGAACAAGACAACATGCTTCTGGCCGTTCTTATGGAAGATTACTTGAACTTTATCAGCGACCTGTCGACGCAAACTAACATCATGGATAAGCAGTTCTACGTCGTCGTACCGTACTTCCCAGTCGAAGACGTTAAGCAGGCAATTACGCAGAGTAAAAACTTCTTTAGCGGTCTCACTTCTATGTTCCAGAACAAGCAGAAATACGTAACTATCAACGAAAATGATCTTGGCAAGGCTAAGGATGAGCTGCGTAACCGCGTGCAAGCGGTCTTAGGAGCTCTACAGCAATGTGGAGTGCAAGGTTTGCCACTGGATACTCAAGAACTCATTGAGCTCTACTACGATGCCTACAACCCGGATACCGCCACACGGCAGCAGCTCAAGAATTTTGCCGACTTGAATGTGCCAGTGGTTGAAAAAGGTCAGGGAGCCGCTCCGCAGCCGCACCTAGATAGAGAGGTGTTTTAATGCTTGGTAAAAAACAACAAATCGACCCGGTAATGATGGCCCAGCAGCAGCAAGCCAATGAACAGCAAGAGGTCCAAATTGCTTTCCAAAAGGGCGTCACGGCCTTGCGCGATTTTATAGCGCCAAGTTCACTTGAGTTCAAGGCCGCACACTTTCAGCTTGGTACGCGTATTGCCAGAACCTACTACATGTACGGTTATCCGTCCAAAGTCTACACCGGCTGGCTATCCAGTATGGTCAATATGGACGAAGTCATGGACTTATCTATGTTCGTGTATCCGGTTGAAAGCCAAGTAGTCCTCAATGATCTCCGAAAGAAAGTAGCCCAACTGGAAGCCGGTTTGCAGATTGACGCCGAAAAGGGGCGGGTCCGAGATCCTGGTAAACAAGCGGCTATTATTGATGCCGAAGAAATGCGCGACAAACTCCAGGTTGGCGAAGAACGATTTTTCCGATTTGGATTGTATTTTACCCTCTACGCGTCATCAATGGATGAACTCGAGTTCGTAACCCATAAGGTTGAATCTGTCCTTGGTCAACAACTGGTCTATTCAAAACCAGCTACTAGCCAACAAGAACAGGGGTTGGCAAGTACAATTCCGCAGATGGTGGACCAGCTTCAGATCCGCCGTAACTTTTCTACCGGTGCACTCAGCACCAGCTTTCCGTTCACCAGCGCCGACCTCACGCAGGACGAGGGTATTCTTTACGGTATCAACATGCATAACTCAGGCTTAGTTATTTTTGACCGCTTCTCCTTAGAAAACGGCAACTCGGTCGTATTTGCTAAATCCGGAGCTGGTAAGAGTTTTGCCGTCAAACTCGAAGCATTGCGAAGCATGATGTACGGTACCGAAATATTCATTATTGATCCAGAAAACGAATATCAGAAAATGTGCGAAGCGGTTGGTGGCGCCTATGTGCGGCTTAGTCTGAACTCCAACACTCGCATCAATCCATTTGACCTGCCCAAAGTGATTGATAGTGACGAAGCCGACAATGCGCTGCGTTCTAACCTGATTACATTACACGGTTTACTACGGTTAATGATGGGCGGTGCCCAGGCACAAATGGCAGGCGGGCAGGGCGGCGTTGTCGCACCAGCGCTATCACCATCAGAAGAGGCTGATTTAGACGCCGCGCTGATTGAAACCTATTCCAAGGCCGGCATTACCAATGATCCGCTCACGCATTCTTCACAGCCACCAACCATTCTTGATCTCTACGACGTCTTGCTACATATGGGCGGTAATGGTCCCCAGTTGGCACAGCGTTTGCGCAAATACACCAGTGGTACTTTCGCCGGTATTTTTAGCCAGCAAAGCAACATCGATATAAATAATCCGATGGTGGTGTTCAATATTCGTGATCTTGAAGACGAACTGCGTCCCGTTGCCATGTACATTGTTCTGAACTTCATATGGAATAAAACTAAGAGTGATCAGAAGCGCCGCATACTGATAGTTGATGAAGCCTGGCAGTTGATGAAGTACGAAGATTCGGCCAACTTTATGTTCAGTCTTGCGAAGCGAGCACGTAAATATAATCTCGGTATCACCACCATTTCTCAAGATGTTGAGGACTTCATGGGATCGCGTATGGGCCGGGCAATTGTTTCCAACGCTAGTATGCAAATACTGCTCAAGCAGTCATCGACTGCTGTTGATGTGCTAGCCGATACATTTAAGCTCACCAGCGAGGAAAAGAAACGCCTCAGCCAGTTCCCAGTGGGCCAGGGATTATTCTTTGCCGGACAGAACCACGTACATATTCAAGTCGTCGCCAGCCCGACAGAAGCAGGACTGATTTCAACGACCCCTATGCAACGAGGACCAGAACAACAGGGTGATTTCGACTCGCCACAAGGTACAATCGACCTTCATAATAGATTAACCCCCGGGGTATAATGACCGTAAGGAACATGAGTTGTGAGTGATACAGACATACGCGAAAAAGAAGAAGGTGCCGTTCTAGACGATCTTGAAAAAGATTTCAGTCCGGAAGAAAAAAGCGCTTTTGATGCGCTATCTGACAACGACCCAAAAGAAGGTGGTCTGTATAACCCTGAGGATAGCGGTAAAAAGAAGAGTGGCTTAACCCGCAAGAAAATGGCTATCGGCGGATTATCGGGAATTTTAGTCGGCGGTGGTATGTGGGGTATCGCTTTTGTCCAGGGTCCACTGCAGTTTATGCAACTATCCCAGCTTATGCAGAAGTTTCATTTTGCTGATAATACAAGCATTATGGACGATCGATACGGTAAATTACTCCGTTACGCCCGTAACCGAAATCGACCGTATGAACAACGCCGGCTTGGTGAAATAGGCAATAAAGTTTCCGCAAGTATTGACGCCAAAATGGCCGAATCAGGTTTAGCTTTTGAGTTTGAACCGAATGGAACCCAGAAAGGAATACGTGTTCTTGACCCAGATAAAGGTGGGGTAGCCCGTATGCGGGAACTTGGATACACCCCGAAAGTTGATGGCCAGGGGCTCATCTATGAACTTGAGGGTGCTGATAGGTATAATCGTGGGGCTATCAAGAGCCTTAATTCGGCGGGTTTGACCTCTGCGAACCATGGAAAGAGGGCAGGGCCAATACATTCCCGGGTACAAAAAGTTCGGTCAAATGCCACGTTCAGATTTCTTGGTAAATATGGACGTCAGTTAGATGCACTTGAAGGAGACGCTCGTACAAAATATAGACAAAAGTGGGATGACTTTGTAAAACGCGGCGCCGATGCTGACTTTAATGCTCGCGCAACCCCTACAGAAGACCCTGATACCGGTGATGAAACCACTTCTGAAACTGACGAGCGAGCAGCTGGTGAATTAAATGACGCCGCGGAAGCTGGTGAAGGGTTGAATGGTACTGAAAAAGTAAACGCCGTAGAGAATGATATCAGGTCAAAACTCACCGGAGGAAATGCGACGCTCATTGCAGTGACGGTCGTGTGCATTGCTAACAGTATTGCCGATGGGTTCGACAGTGATGTTTATGAAAGCATAATACTGCCGTCGATTCGGATGGCAACAGGCACGGTGGTGATTGGTGACCAGCTACGTGATTTTAGTAATCAAGAGTTTGAAATTATTGAAGCTTCAGTGCGATCTGAACAGTTGTTTGATGAAGAAAAAGAGACATCATGGGCAGGGGCGCAGTCAATACAAACAAACCTAGGTAATGATCCTGACGGTCCTGTACAAAATCCTGCCTCTAAGGTTCGGCAAACTCAAAACCCAGTCCTTGCTTTTATTGGTGATGTGCCCGGGCTGGACACCGGCTGCAGTATTATCGGTAATCCAATCGTAGGTGTTGGAATATCGTTAGTTACAGCCGGCAGCGGGGTCGGCTTTGCCGTCGATATAGCTTCTGATGTTTTACTATCAGCGGCAGCGCAGCCGTTAGTAGAAATGATAGCCAGATGGGTGAGCCTAGAGCAAATTCCTTCAGATATTGCTGGAGCAGAATTCGGATATGTGATCGACCAAGGTTCACGTATGATGGCAAATGATACCGCTATGGCGTTTGGTGGCGTTGAGTTAACTGGCACACAAGAAGCCTACTGGGATGAATTGCAGTATG
Source organism: Saccharimonadales bacterium (SeqCode) (assembly GCA_038209015.1). Classification (GTDB taxonomy): domain Bacteria; phylum Patescibacteriota; class Saccharimonadia; order Saccharimonadales; family JBBQYC01; genus JBBQYC01. Next base: position 10,919 of record JBBQYC010000001.1, on the reverse strand, counting down.
AAGAGGAGCAGCTGCAACTCGCTAATATGAGTGTTGGTGAAAAACTCTTTGCTTTTGATAACACGCATTCGCTAACCTCGCGCGCCGTTCGCTCGCCTGTGATAACCAACCCAGAGGGCTCAGTACGTTCAGTGGCAACTTCGTTCTTTAATGTCTTTGGTTCTCTTGGTAATACATTTGCCGGTCTATTTACAGGTTCAGCACATGCGCAGAGTAGATACCAATATGACTTTGCTCAGTATGGCTTCAGTGTAGAGGATATGAATAATCCGAAGTATGAAGACCCTTATGTTAATGAGGGAGAACTATTCAAGAACATGAAGGCGGCGCGGGATGCGGAAATAGCCTGCGAGCCAACGGTCGACCCGGACAAGGGAGAGACCTATTGGAATAAATGTGAGTTTTTGTACCGCGGTGGTCATGCCAGTAGCTTAAGGGAATTAAACACAGGCGATTCCGACTATACGACAGGTGGGATTCAGGGTGATAGCAATAATAACACTGGTAACAACGGTGAGCGGAAAGCTAATGGCGAAGCCTGTTTTGCTGCAACCATTTCCGCAAACGGTGATATAGAGTATGGAGAAAGTATTAATTTCATAACGATGCCGGATGAGTGTAGTGAAGACAGGCGTGAAGATTTCATGCGGTATCGTTTTTACCTGCTTGACCTCAGCGCAGGGCATGCAGCAGCTTGTTATTCCGGAGATGAGGCCTCATGCGGGGTAGTCGGACAGGAAGGTCCGGCGCCAGCTCAAAACTCAACCTCAACCGCCGGCCCAATCATCGGGAATACAGCTGGCATTGAATGTGCGGCTGGGACTACCGACTTAGGTGAGTTTGATGGATATAGCGGCGGTGAAAAATATCGTATACGACTGTGTTCGATACCTGGGTTTAACCAGCTTGGTGGGCTTGTTCAGGTGAACTCCACAGTTTCAAAAAATTGGTTGGATATGTTCCAAGCGTCCGAGCAAGTTGGACTTGGGCTAAGTGCAGCAAGTTCATTTAGGTCAATGGAGCAACAGGAGCGACTCTACGCCCTGTCTCAAAACGGCGGCAATGAAGCCGCTAGACCAGGATACTCCAACCACCAAATGGGACTGGCCGTTGACATAGATATAAATCCAAACGGCAAAGATCCGAGCCTCACGACGTGTAAACAGAACCCGGCTGCTTATCCACGATATGATTGGCTAGCAGCCAATGCACCAAGCTATGGTTTGAATGCAGCCGTCGATAGTGAATGTTGGCACTGGTCCAGTACAGGAAAATAATGAAAAAAGGTATTTCATTTCTAATCTCTCTGGTTATTCTCGTACATACACCTATGGTCGCAGCGCTCAGCGAAGCCCAGAAAAAACTGTATGATTCAAATGTATTGTTTGCGGACGTTATCGGGGGGGTGGGGACTGAAGTGTGTGCCAATGGCGTGTTTGAAGGATCTGAAAATATAGAAATAGCTTTTAACTTTTTCCGTTCATCCGGATTAACCGATGAACAAGCAGCTGGTATAGTCGGGAACTTATATGTCGAAAGTGGTGTGATACCGAACCGTAAACAAGGCGCCGGTATACAAACTATATCTTCTCCGGATGAAATCACTCCTAACACGGGCTATGGTATTGCTCAGTGGACAAGCGGGGGCAGACAACAAAACTGGATAAACTTTGCAAACGACCGTGGACAGGATGCCTTATCGTTAGAGCTCGAACTGGAGTTTTTACTGCACGAGCTAAATACCGATCCGTCATTCGGTTACGAAGAACTGAAGCAAGCCCAAGATGTTCGCCAAGCCACCTGGATTTTCTTATCGTTCTTTGAACGTCCTAAAACAGTTGTCGATGCCCGCAAAACCGCCGATCCAGTGCAACCAACATCCGGATCAGCCTTCGAGGAATTAAACGATAGACAAGAGTATTCGGATGGTGTTCTAACTGACTATGGTGGCACGGCTGTACCAACTGGCGGGAGCTGCTCGCTTAACTTCAATACCATTGAACCTGATTACGCAGCGAATGACAGTATCGCAATTGATAATCCGCCACCGGGCGCTCATTCTGACGCCAACTGTACGGGTACATTTACAGTTGGTGCTGAAAGCCTGCGTCAATTTGTTCTAGATACCTGGGTGCCCCCTGTGACAAGTGTCGGTGGCTATTCGTGTAGAGCAATTGTAGGGGGCTCACAAACAAGTGTTCATTCAGTTGGACGGGCGATTGACATCATGGTGAGTGCGCTTGACCCAGAAGGGTTGCAGACGGGTGATGAAATCCGTAATGTGCTCATTAATAACGCTGAGGTCTTGGGGATTCAGCGAGTTATTTGGAATAGAAAAACTTGGGCGCCAAACACCGATGGCTGGCGAGATTACACTGGTGAAAACCCGCACACAGACCATCTACATGTTGAGATAAATCTCGAAGCATCGGAAAACCCTAATCTAGCAGGAGGTTTGTAATGAAAGTAAATGTAAGAATCGTTTTGGCTATAGCTGTCTTCCTGGGGTTGGTTGGCGGAATCTACTCATTTTTTGAATTTACTAAAGGCGCAAGCATTACGGTCACGACCGCTTCCGGAGCTGATATTTATATCACTGGTGATTCGGAGGGTGAGTATAAAAAAGTTGGTACTTCATCGGCAACATTTAAGTTCAAGGAAATTCCTGCGCGAATCTATATTAAGGTCCAACAAGGTGATAAAGAGTCCCTAAGCGGGCTGTATGTTACTGATGACTCGAGCAAAACTATAGATATCCCGCTCAGTGAGACCAACCCTGGCAGTACCGCTTATGACGGCGCAGTCTCGCATCCATTTCTAAGTGGTGATGTTGCGTACGGTATAGAGCCGTCGAGCCACGAAATTGTGCGGTTTGGTACCAAGGAATTTCTACCACCAAGGCGGGGGTTCATTGGTATTCCGTTTCTAAAAAGTATTGGGTGGATAAACGAAGACACCTTTGTTTATAACTCATTCAGTGAGGGTCCTGGTGCATTCGTAAATGGTGAAGATACTTCAGATGGTTTCTTTGCACAAACGATTACCGATACTTCTGGTAAACGATTACAGGAAACGGCCCGTAATATCAGTCAACGAGTAGAGGATATAGCCGTCAGTGGAAAGACTACGTATTACATAACAAATATCGGACTATACCGATCAGACAATTATGGTGCCGCGCTTGTTAAAATAGCTGATTTTACCTCTGATAGCCTGCAATCAATGAGTGCAACAAATAATCGTGTGGTGAGGCTTGAAGCTGAAGTTCCCGCAACCTATGCTTCTGAACTTAACACCTCCTCTACAGACACGGAGATCACTCATTCACAAGTTAAGTTCTACACATCTGAGGGCGAAGAAACCTATATGCTCGAGGTGTTTGGGGATGCTATGGCTGGAGCGACAGATGTGCGTGACCGAATCATGGTAGCCACGAATGAGGAAATCGCTTGCACAAACCAAAGTGTCAGTACATTAACACCGATTTCTGCACCGATTGCTGACGCGGTTGTCTACAAGGGAAACAGTTATGTGCTGGCTGGCTCAGCCCTCTGGCGCGTAGCTGACGACTGCTTATCACTTCAGAAGGTGGTTGGATTCAATGAAGAAAATATCGGATTAAAAGACTCGTTGGTTTTACACAATGATTCGCTACTATTCGGCATTCAGCCATTACCTGGTTCAAGTTTTTCACCATATACAGCTCGTTTTACAGCAAAATAATGTGAGAGTCTTGCGTGAAGTGCTTGACGACGATATCAGCGTCGGTGGTTGTTATAAATGTCTGATGATTTTTGAGGTAGCTTGTTAGAGCTTTGCGGCGTGAGCCATCAAGCTCGCTAAATACATCATCCAGTAGCAGTAGCGGTTTTTGACCGCGGGCTTTTTCTACTACTTGGAGTTCTAGTATTTTTAGCGCTAGAAGCATCGTACGGGTCTCTCCACGCGACCCTGACTGTAAAATCGGGTAATCACCTAGGTAGGGAATAATGTCATCACGGTGCGGGCCTATGGACGTGAAACCTCGCATTTTATCTTTGTCTACATTTTCCTGAAGCCGTTTTAGTAATATGCTGGCGTAATCATCGCCTGTGATGCGGGTGTCGTAGTGGAGTCGAGCCGGTTTATCGCCTTGTGATAAGGAAGCATATATTCGAGCAATTTCGTCAGTGTGATCTTGAATGAATTTAATACGCTCACGCATAATGACCCCGCCAAGATCACTGAGCCGTACATCCCATACAAACTGCTGGTCATGCTTGCCGGGCATTTTAAGGAGTGCGTTACGCTGCGCTAGTGCACGTTTGTATTGGTTAAGAAACCGTGAATAGGTTGGGGTGATTTGTTCAAGAATCGTGTCGAGAAAATCGCGGCGCAAGGAAGGCGAATCAGTCAGAAGTGTCATGTGCCGAGGCTCAAAGACAACAACTGGGTACTTACTCGTAAAACTTAACCGTTTATAGGTGTTGTTATCAAATATATAGGTTTTATCTATGACCTCGCCGGTACGCTGCCATTTAGCAGTCCGTTCATGTGACTGAAAATGCGCGTCAAGCCGAGCCCAGTCCTTATCGTGCATCAAAATGTCTTTGTCAGCAGCCCTGAATGATTTTCCGCGGCAGAGCAACAACACGGCTTCAAGCATATTGGTTTTTCCACTCGCATTTGGTCCAACAATAATATTCACGCCATCACTAAATTCATACGACGCATCGGTATATGAACGGAATTGTTGCAACCGCAGATCACTAATCATATGGGTATTGTAGCGTGCTTAGCTCTTCAGTGGCATGATCACATGGAGATAATCATCATGGTCAAGACTAGTAAAAACGCATGGTTCAAGTTTTTCATTGAAGCCGATTTTTACCATGTCGCCCTCTGTCACATTAAGCGCATCGAGGATATAGCGCGAATTAAGCGTGATAGAACCCTCGCCGGTGATTTTCGCACTGGCTCGCGCGGTGTTTTCACCAAGCTGCGAAGCGATCGACTGAATACTGATTTCTTGCTTATCGGCATCTAGTCGCAGGGTTACACTGCCGGCACTCTCGCGGGCGAATAGGCTTGATACTTTGGTTATATTGGTGAGCTCTTTCTTACTTACTTCAGCTGAATGAGCGAACTCGTTCGGAATCAGTTTCTGATACTCTGGGTACTTACCTTCAATCAGTCGGGCAACTAGCTCAGTGTCGCCAACCTGGAAGAGAATTTGCTGATCGTCGTGAGTAATCGTTACTGTTTCATCACTATCCTCTAAAAGTCGTAGTAGGTCTTGCAAGGCGCTCGCCGGAACCAACACAGAAACATCAGTCGCTTTGACTTTGATTGCTTTTTCAGCCAAACGGTAGCTATCTGTTGAAGCGAGTACCAGCTGGTTGTCGCTTTGATAGAAAAACACACCTGTTAATACTGGGCGAGCTTCATCGCTCGATGCCGCTACCAACACTTGCTGCAGACTTGATTTAAGTTGCCGGCTCGTCATTTCCCAGACTTTGCCATCAGTAATTGCCGGCATAACAGGGAATTCTTCGGCCGATGTACCGTTAATTGTTGAGTTGTACTGGTCAGCTGTAATGTGCAGTTTGTTTTCATTGAGCTCTAGATCAATTGTGCCGCTTGGAAGACTAGCTACAAAATCAACCATTAATCGGGCAGGGACAGTAATGGAGCCTTCTTCACTGACTTTACTGCCTATGAAGTGGGTGATAGCAATATCTAAGTTAGTAGCAGCAATACTTAGACGCTTGCCAACCGTCTTAATTAAAATATTTGAAAGGATGGGAAGGGTACCGCGACTGTTAGCGACTCGGCCGACGCTTCCAAGTGCCTTGTGGAGATTTTCCTGAGTTACCTGTAGTTTCATAAATACCTTTCTTTAATACTTGTAGGACCTTTTATTAAGCTCTGTGGAAACGGTGTATAAACCAGAAATAACGGATTGAAAACGGTACAGTGGCTGTGGGTAAACCTGCGCAGTGAAGCGGTTGATAGTGTGGGTAAAACCGGAAGTTATACCCACTAAAATATCTGATGATTTAGGCTGTGGGGAACTCGGTGTAGTTGTGCACACGTATGTCCACAACTGTTCACACGTTACCCGCAGGTTTTTACGCATACAACTTTTCCTTAATATCAGTAATTGCGTTCTTAATTGTTACGTCAAAACCGGATTCTTTTTCAATTTTTTCTACTGAATGTATGGCTGTGGTGTGGTCTTTGCGACCAAGCTCACGGGCAATCTTCGGGAAACTAAGGTGTAGTTCGCTTCGTAACATATACATCGCTATCTGACGCGGTACGACGATGTCCTTATCCCGCTTAGGGCCCAAAATATCTTCCATAGGTATCTGGAAATATTTAGCGGTCCGCTCGATGATGTTCTTAGCGCTCAAGTGCTTCGGCCGGCTTTTTTGGGCGCTCAGCACGCTCATAGCTATGTTCAGATCTGGTTCAAGCTTGCGCATTTCACAGAACGCTAGCAGCTGGTTTAGGGCACCCTCGAGTTCACGAATATTCGTCTGGATAAGGTTAGCTAAGAAGTCGACCACGGGAGGCGTCAGCACAGTATTGTGATGCGCTGCCTTAGTCTGTACGATCGCGCAGCGAGTTTCAAAGTCAGGGATTTGCATATCGATACTCATACCCCAAGCGAATCGACTACGTAAACGGTCTTCCAGGGTGGGTATGTCGCGCGGTGGCTTATCACTACTTATAATTATCTGCTTATTCGCCTGATGTAGAGCGTTGAAAGTATGGAAAAATTCTTCCTGTGTTTTGTCCTTGCCAGCTATAAACTGGACGTCGTCAACTATAAGTACGTCGGCGTTGCGGTAGTAGCTGGCAAAATCGGTATTCTTTTTATAACGCACAGCATCAATAAACTCCTGTACGAACTGCTCAGTTGAGACATAGACGATTCGGGCATCAGAATTACGGGCTGTGATGGCATTGCCGACAGCTTGAATCAGGTGTGTTTTGCCGATTCCGGCACCACCATATACGAACAACGGGTTATATTTGGTGCCCGGGTTAGCGGCAATCGCCTGGCAGGCTGCATAGGCAAGTTCATTGCCTGAGCCGACTATAAAGCTATCAAACGTATATTTCTCGTTGAGGCCAAGGCGGTAGCTGTGGCTTAAGCCACTTGTCATCGGGCGTTTCGGTCGGCTGACGGGTTTAGCGCCTACAAGTACCGGTTCTTCTTCTTGCTCAGGGTTCTGGTGAGCAATTTTGCTATGAATTTTGAATTCTACGCGCTCTATATTCGTACCGTTATTTATAAGTGTATCTTTTATAAGATCAGCATATTTGCGTTCAAGTTGTTGTTTGATAAAGACATTTGGCACTCCTACGACAACCATGTCTTCATGCACCTTAAGGAGACAGGTGTTTTTGAACCAGGTGACAAAATTTCCGCGCGACAAGCTGAGCTCAATTTCGCCCAAAACTGCCTGCCACAGATCTTTTTGCATTCCCTCGCTCCTTACTTCGAGTTCTTACTATACGAAATATACCAAAAGTTTTCCACACCTTTTTATAAAAACAGGGCGGGGGAGTGTGAAAATCGCCAAAACAGGGAAGAAGTTATACACAGTTTCAGTGCTTATCTGTTAAATTGTGGATAAAACTTGAGAATAAGAGGAAAACTTGTTAGGATAAGTGGGAAAATATTGTGAAAAACACCATAACTGTGAGCGAGTCGATTGTAATCTATCGCCCAGATATGATATAAGGAAGAGTCATGCCTAAACGAACGCACCAACCAAAAAAGCGCAAGCGCGCACGAGTTCACGGATTTATGAAGCGAATGGCTACCAAAGCCGGTCGTCGAATTATTAAAGCTCGCCGCAACAAAAAACGCAGCAAACTTAGCGCTTAATACAAGACAAATAGTCACCAGTTCTATAGTCGTATAGCACAGTGTCTGTTAAGGCCGCCTGTGTTTATATACAAAGTCAATTCAAATATAGGACCATACGGTTACGCCTTCAGGTGTTAGTCATCTACCAAATCCAAATGTATTACCTATAATCTATCAACCCTTACCTATTAATTATGGCTTTAGCCACTTTAAAACTCTATACTTTCTACCAATGATTACTAAATCCAACCGGTTTCATGGCTATGGCAGCTTGCGCTTCGTGTATAAAAACGGCAAAACCGTTCGCGGGCCGATTATTGCTGTTCGCTTTTTGTACAATGCTCGCCGCCAGCACTATCGTGCCGCGGTTGTAGTCAGTAAAAAAGTCGATAAGTCTGCAGTTGGTCGTAATCGCATACGCCGACGTATTTATGAAGTTATTCGCAATCTAGCTATTCAAGATCCTTATGATATTGTCGTGACCGTATTTCATGACCAAGTCGCTCAGATTACGCATGAGGAACTTCAAATCATGCTTACCGCACAGTTCAAGCAAGCTGGTATTATAGCCACGCCAGAACAAAACAAACACTTATAAGCTGCGCTTCACCGGCCAGAAACAGCCATTCCTTACTCATCGTATCGACGAGATACGATTCATTCGGAGATAACAGTTTCTGGCTCAGTGATCCATCACCTTAAAAAGCCTTTTTTGATCAGGAGTGGCTATTCGACCAGTAAGCCATGTTAAGATGTAATCAGCGAGTCACACCGCTCTAAAAATAGAGCATCCGCACCCGCGGCGCCTTGATAGTTGGCTACGAAAGAGAGGATTACATGTTTGATACGTTTGTTGTAGAACCCATCTTTAACCTTCTGGTTTTCTTATACGCTCTGTTGCCTGGTCATAATTTTGGACTGGCCCTTATCATCTTCACCGTCATTGTTCGTTTATTGATGTGGCCGCTGGTTAAAAAACAGCTTCACCACACCAAAGCCATGCGCAAAATGCAGCCGGAACTCAAGCGCATTAAAAAAGCTTCCAAGGGCGACAAACAAAAAGAATCCGCCATGGTCATGGAGCTCTATAAAGAGCGCGGGCTTAATCCCTTTGGATCTATCGGTACCCTTGCTATCCAGTTTGTTGTGCTCATAGGACTGTATTCGGGTCTGTCTCGAGTCGCTCAAGATCCAAGCGCGCTGATTAACTTTTCATATGACTGGGTTCGCGGTCTGCCCTGGATTGAACAACTCGCCGCTGACATCGGCCGCTTTGACGGCACTTTATTCAACGTCGTCGATTTGCAGCGCGCCGCCTTCAAAGATGGTGTTCTGTATATCCCAGCTCTTATTCTTGTCCTTGGTAGCGCCGTCACGCAGTTCTTCTCTAGTAAACAACTACTCCCACAGTCAGACGATCAGCGTTCACTCAAGCAAATCCTCAAAGAAGCCGGTCAGGGCAAACAAGCCGATCAGCAAGAAGTCAGTGGTGCTGTCGCGCAGACGACTCGCTACTTTCTCCCGGTCATGATTATTGTCTTCACAGTTGGGTTGCCTGCCGCACTTGGACTCTACTGGCTAGTCAGTGGTGCAGTTGCCTACTGGCAGCAAAAGAAAGTGCTTGATCAGGACGAGGATGAACTAGAAGCATTAGCTGACGGTACGGCTGAAGTCATTGACGGCGAAGTGGTTGATAAGCCTAAGACACCTAAGAAAAAGGTGAATTCAGAGATCAATGCTCAGGCCAGTCCAAAGTCGTATCTTGATCCGAATCGCCGCCGCCAAGGGAGTAAAGTTGCTGCTAAAAAAGGGAGTAAGAAATGAGTGAGTATAGCGAAATGCCGCAAAACGAAAGCATAGAAGAGGCGATTGCCTACTCCAAGAAATACCTGGAAGACATACTCTCCTTCTTTGGACTTAATCTGGACGTCTATGCCACGACTGAAGATCACGAAGTAATAGAGCTCAGCGTGCCGAGTACGCATATGAACGGCTTTTTGATTGGCCAGCGCGGTGAAACCATGCGAGCGCTGCAGTACATGGTTAGCAATGCGCTCAAGAATCAGAACTTCGCTAAAAACCGGGTTAATGTAGACATTGCAGAGTACAAAAAGACTCGGGCTAATCAGCTAGCTGAACGCGCTCAAATCTGGATAGACAAGGTTAAATCTTCTGGCGAGCCTATGGCGCTCAAGCCCATGAACGCAGCAGACAGGCGGACGGTACACAAGGCAGCTTCAGATGCTGGCATAGAAACCGAATCTCAGGGAGAGGGACGTGACCGTCACATTGTCCTTAAACCGGGTGAAAACACACCCGCCCCAGAACCCGCAGAACCCGAAACCGAAGCATCGGAAGAAGAATAATCCACACTGAGTGTAGGTTTTTTGTAAAAAAACACATTTAACTCCTTTCGAAATATGATTTAAATCATATTTCGAAATGTTCGCTAGCAATAATTCTGCACTCGGTATTAAAGACTAAGAACAGGCGATGAAAGCCTAAGCCCTATGTAAATCCGACTAAAACAATATGTAAATATAAAACGCTATCGCGGATTATATTTACATATTTAGGATTTGCGGAAGAAGAGCCAGCCGCCTGCGGTTCCGGCAACGAGAATCGTCGCCAAAACAATGTAGGGTTGTTTGTCGTCTTTAATACTACCTACAAGACCTTGTCCCTGTGTTTCTTTTTCACCACTTTGTTCACCAAGAACTCGGGTAGTGTTTGAAGGACTTATACTGGCGTCATTGTTTTCATTATCTGAGGCATCCGTACCTGTAGCGGCCGCCAAAAGGAGAGAACTTTCATTATTTGTAAGCTTTTCTGTTGTAGGCGGCCGATCTTCACTTGGTGTATTGCTCGTATTCTCATCGCTATCACCTAGGACATTATTTCCATTAACGTTTGTTTCTACTGCTGGGGGTTGGCTTATAAACCCGTCACAGGCATCGTCTATACCGTCTTGATCCATATCTATTCCAATCGGGTCGCCAAACAAGCATATTTCATCCTGGTTTTGTATTCCATCGCCATCAAAATCATTTCGGCT